>NZ_JBHMCY010000103.1:7040-23730 GCF_042430725.1 Streptomyces cinereospinus
GCCCACAGATACCGGCCAGGACCAGGCAGCACACCCGCCCACAGATACCGGCCAGGACCAGGCAGCACACCCGCCCACAGATACCGGCCAGGATCGGGCAGGACGCCGGTGTGCGGGTGCCGGCGGTCAGGGCAGCGCCTCGGCGTCCGTCCGGGAGAAGATCAGGTCGCTCTCCTCGACGACGGGGCCGCGCCACCGCCGGGGCACCCGGCGGGGACCGCCCAGCGCGGGCGGATAGCTCTCCGGGGCGTAGTCGTTCGCCAGCCGGTACACGTGGAACCCGGCCCCGGTCATGGTCTCCAGCAGTTCCCCGACCGAGTCGCCCAGTATCGCCATCCGCTGCGGCGTCACCTCCACGGTGATCTCCGCGTCGGGCCGCAGCCGGTGCAGCACGGGCGCGAGCCCGCGCACCACGCTCCCCTCCGCCCCCTCCACGTCGATCTTGATCACCCGGGCGTTCTCCAGCTCGCCCGGTGCGAGCAGGTCGGGCAGCGGGGCCGCCGCGACCTGGAAGACGGCCTCGGCGGGGCCGTCGTACGGGACGATGCTGTTCGCGCCCGTGTTGCGCGAGCTGGCGAGCGTGAACGTCAGCGTGCCGCGGCTGTCGGACACGGCGGCGTTGACGGCCCGGACGGTACGGCAGCCGTTGAGCCGGACGTGCTCCGCCAGGCGCCGGTGGCAGGCGGGGGACGCCTCGACGGCCACGACCCGGCCCGTGTCCCCGACCAGCCGCGCGGCCAGCACGCTGAAGACACCGATGTTGGCGCCGACGTCCACGAAGCCGTCGCCGGGCCGCAGACGGCTGCACAGCCAGCCGGTCATATGGGGTTCCCAGACGCCGAAGAGGTAGAGGTACCGCTGGATCAGGTCCTGCGTGTCGACCGCGAAGCGGGCGCCCGACCGGGTCTGAACCACCCGGCGGCGCGGGTGGTCGCGCAGGTGGGGGTTGAGCACCCGGGCGAGCGCCGCCTTGCCGAGCGTGCCGGGCGCGTGCCGTACGTACCGGCTGCCCAGGGTGACCAGGGCCTCCGCGGCCCGGCCGGGCGGACGGCTCATCCGGCCGGCGTGCCGGGCGCTTCGGCGAGCGTGATCGCCCGCGAGGGGCACCCCTCGACGGCCTCCCTGACCCGGGGATCGCCGCCGCCGTCCTCACGCCCCGGGATGACGGCGCCGTATCCGTCCACCACGGTGAAGACGGACGGCACCCGGTACGCGCAGTCCCCGGAGCCGTAGCAGCGCTCGGGGTCGACGGAGAGCCTCATCACCACTCCAGTCGCCTGGGCCCGTGACACGACGGGCCGGCCGGAACCGAGACCTACGTCCCTCTGCCTGCCCACCGGGCGACGCCCCGAACCGGCCGAATAAGAACAGACGTTCCGTCACTTGCTGGAACCAGGCGTCTCGTTGGGGCAGTCTTTCCCCTCGTGGCGAGCGTTCCGAACCAGGGCCGGCCGGGCGACGCGCCCGCGCACATGGTGGTGTGCGGCGACGACGGGCTCGCGCACCGGCTCGCGGCCGAACTCCGCGGCGTCTACGAGGAGCAGGTGACCCTCGTCGTGCCGCCCTCCGCACGCCGGGTGCGCCAGCCGGTCGTCGGACGGGCGCGGGCCGTGTCGGCGGCACTGCTGGACCGGATGGTGAACGCCGCCGGCCGGGCCGCGGGCAACGCCGGCCCGGTGAACGGCGAGGCTTCCGGCCAGGTGCGGCTCGTCGCGGCGACCGAGCCGACCGAGGCCGTGCTCGCCGACGCCGGGGTGGAGCGGGCGACCGCGCTGGCGCTCGTCTACGACGACGACGAGACCAACATCCGTGCCGCCCTCACCGCCCGCCGTCTCAACCCGCGGCTGCGGATCGTGCTGCGCCTGTACAACCGGCGGCTGGGCCAGCACATCGAGGAACTCCTCGACCAGGCCGCGGCGCTGGCGACCGGCGGCCCGCAGGGCGCGGGCACCGGCTTCGACGCCTCCACGACCGTGCTGTCCGACGCCGACACCGCCGCGCCCGCGCTGGCCGCGACCGCCCTGGTCGGCACCAGCAAGGTCGTCCAGACCGACGGGCTGCTGCTGCGCGCGGTGGAACGGACGCCCCCGGCCCCGGGCGAGGTCGCCGACCCGGGGCTGTGCACGCTGGCGCTGCTCTCCGCGACCAGCAGCGACCCCGCCGGCGCCGACGGGTCGGAGGGCAGCGGGGAGCGCGGGCCCCGGCTGCTGCCGGACGAGGAGGAGGTCGCGGCGGCCACCGGACGCGGCACGGTCGTGCTGGAGCACGTGTCGTACGCCGGCTCGCCCCGGCCCACCGGACGCGCGGTCGGTGTCGTGCCGCCGATCGCCTCGCTGTTCTCCCGGCGGCTGCGCTGGTCGCTGGCCGGGCTGGTGGGCGCCGTGGTCGCGCTGGCGATCGCGCTGACCGTGGTCACCGGCGACCATCCGCTGCGCGCGACCTACCTCACGCTGCTCGACATCCTCGGCATCGACGACCCGGCCACCGGCGCGCCCCTCGGCCGGCAGATCCTCCAGCTCCTCTCCGCCGTCGTCGGACTCCTGCTGCTGCCGGTGCTGCTGGCCGCCGTGCTGGAGGCACTCGGCACCTTCCGCAGCGCCTCCACGCTGCGCAGGCCGCCGCGCGGGCTCGGCGGGCACGTCGTCCTGCTCGGCCTCGGCAAGATCGGCACCCGGGTCCTGACCCGGCTGCGCGAACTGCACATCCCCGTGGTGTGCGTCGAGGCCGATCCGGAGGCGCGCGGCCTGGCGACGGCCCGGCGGCTGCGGGTGCCGGTGGTCCTGGGCGACGTCACCCAGGAGGGCGTGCTGGAGGCGGCGAAGATCCATCGCGCCCACACGCTGCTCGCCCTCACCAGCGTCGACACGACCAACCTGGAGGCCGTCCTCTACGCCCGCTCCGTCCGGCCCGACCTGCGGGTGGTGCTCCGCCTCTACGACGACGACTTCGCCGCCGCCGTCTACCGCACCCTGCGCGCCGCGCACCCCCGGGCGCTCACCCGCAGCCGCAGCGTCACCCATCTCGCGGCGCCCTCGTTCGCCGGGGCGATGATGGGGCGCCAGGTGCTGGGGGCGATCCCGGTCGAGCGGCGGGTGCTGCTGTTCGCCGCCGTGGAGGTGCGGGGGATCCGGCAGCTGGAGGGGAAGACGGTGGCCGAGGCCTTCCGGGCCGGTGCCTGGCGGGTGCTGGCCCTGGACACGGCCGCCCCGGGGCAGCGCCGGCCGGACCTGGCGGCGAGCCCGGCGCGCACCGGCCGCGGGGCGGCCGGGCCGGCCTCGGACCTGGTGTGGGACCTGCCGCCGACCTACGTCCTGCGCGCCGAGGACCGGGTGGTCCTGGCGGCGACCCGGCGCGGCCTCGCGGAACTGCTGGGGCGCCGGCGGCGGGAACGGGCGGGAGCCTGAGGACGCACCGGCGGCGGGAGCGGCGGGGGCCCGAGGGCAACACCGGCCGACCGACCGGAGCGAGCCCCGGCCTCAAGCCCCACCGGCCAACCGAAGCAAGCCCCGGCCCGAGGACGACACCGACCGGAGCAAGCCCCAGCCTCAGGACGTGCCGGCCGACCGAAGCCGGACCGGCACGGCCGGGCGCAGCCGGACCGGCTTCCCCCGGCCCCCGCCGGAGCCGGAGGCGTCAGGTCCCGGCGCGGCCCAGGTGTCGCTCCGCGAAGTCCAGTTCCAGCCGCACCTGCTTGATCCGCTCGTCGACGACCAGGGAGCCGTGCCCCGCGTCGTAGCGGTAGACCTCGTGGACCGCGCCGCGCGCTTCGAGGCGCTTGACGTAGTTCCCGATCTGGCGGATGGGGCAGCGCGGGTCGTTGACCCCGGCGGAGATGTGGACCGGGGCCGTGACCCGGTCCACGTACGTCAGCGGCGACGACGCCTCGAAACGCTCCGGCACCTCCTCCGGGGTGCCGCCGAGCAGGGTGCGGTCCATGGCCTTCAGGGCTTCCATCTCGTCGTGGTACGCGGTGACGTAGTCGGCCACCGGGACCGCGGCGATGCCCAGCGTCCACGCGTCGGGCTGGACGCCGAGGCCGAGCAGCGTCAGGTAGCCGCCCCAGGAGCCGCCGGTGAGGATCAGCCGCTCCGGGTCCGCCAGTCCCGAGCCGATCGCCCAATCCCGTACCGCCGCGATGTCCTCCAGCTCGATCAGGCCGACCCGGTGCTTCAGGGCGTCCGTCCACGCGCGGCCGTAACCCGTCGAGCCGCGGTAGTTGACCCGGACCACCGCGTACCCGTGGTCGACCCAGGCCGCCGGGCCCGCGGCGAAGGAGTCGCTGTCGTGCCAGGTCGGCCCGCCGTGGATGTCGAAGACGGTCGGCAGCGGCCCGCCGGCCCCCGCCGGCTTCTGCACCAGCGCGTGGATCCGGCCCCCCGGACCCTCCACCCACACGTCCTCCACCGGCACCGAGCCCGGCGACTTCGGGCCCGGAGGGTCGAGCACCACACCGCCCGCCGTGGAGCGCACGGACGGCGGCTGGGCCGCCGACGACCACAGGTACTCCACGCTGCCGTCCGGCCGGGCCGTCGCCCCCGACACCGTGCCGGTCGGGGTCGGGACCTTCACCAGCTCGCGGGTGCGCAGGTCGTAGCGGAACAGCTCGCCGCGCGCCTCGAAGCCGTGCCCGATGAGCAGCCCCGAACCGTCCGGGTACCACTCGGCGCTCACGTCGCCCGGCAGCTCCAGCGCCAGGTCGGTCTCCTCGCCGGTGGCCACGTCCCACACCAGCGGCTCCCAGCGGCCCCGCCGCTGGTGCCCGACGAGCAGCCGCGTGTCCCCCTCGACCGGCGCGAAGCCGAGCACCTCCAGGCCCAGCTCGACCGTGCCGCCCTTGGTGTCGTCCAGCTCGGCGACCGGCGTGCCGTCCGGGCGCAGCACGCGCAGCGCCGAGTGCATCGCGTCCCCGTGCTCGGTGTGCTCGACGGCGATCAGCGAGCCGTCGTGGGAGAGGTCGCCCACGCCCGCCGACTCCCGGTGCCGGTAGATCTCCACCGGTGCCTCGCCCGTCCGCGCGAGGTGGATCGTCGTGCCGTCCTCGTCGGTGGACCGTCCGACCACGGCCGTGCGCCCGTCCCGCCCGAGGGCGAGTCCCGCCGGGTACGACGGGTCGAGACCGGGCACGGCGAGCTCGTCCTCGCCGCCCGTGAAGGGCTGCCGCCGCCAGACGCCGAACTCGTCGCCGTCCTTGTCGTCGAACCACCAGATCCACGCGCCGTCCGGGGAGAGCACACCGTCCGTCGTGCCGTTCGGCCGGTTCGTCACCTGGCGCTGGTCACCGGTGGCGCGGTCCCAGGCGTACAGCTCGTACGTCCCTGTCACGTTCGACACGAACAGGGAGCGGTCGGGGGCGTCCTCGGCCCAGTCCGGCAGCGACACCCTCGGCGCCCGGAAACGCCTTTCCCAGTCCGGCATGTCCGCGCGCCACTCGGGCGGGGCGGACCCGTTGCTCTCAGTCATGACCCCATACTGCCCGTCCGCACCGACATCGTGCGGCCGGGCTCCCCAGCCTGTGGATAACTTCGGGACCCCGCGCCCCGCGCCGTCCGGCGCCCCCCGTACCGTTGGGGGCGTGTACCGGTTTCTGCTGACGCCCCGTTGGTGGGGGATCAACCTCTTCGTGCTGCTCGCCGTCCCCTTCTGCCTCTTCATGGGGTCCTGGCAGCTCAGCCGGTTCGAGGGGCGCCTCGACGATCACCGCAGCGCCGAGGAGCGGGCCGCCGCGGACCACCGGAGCGTCGCCCGGCCGCTGGCCGAGCTGCTGCCCGTGGACAAGGAGACCTCCGGCGACCGGACCACCGTCAGCGGGCGGTACGGCGAGCAGCTGCTCGTGCCGGACCGCGAGCTGGACGGCGAGCGGGGCTACTACGTGCTGACGCTGCTGCACACCGACGGCGGCAAGGTCCTGCCCGTCGTACGGGGCTGGCTGCCCGGCGAGGCCGGCGCCGCGCGGGTGCCCGCCCCGCCCCGCGGCGAGGTCACCGTGGCCGGCGCGCTGCAGGCCTCCGAGTACCCCGGCGAGAACGGCGTCAGCGCCCGCAGCGGGCTGCCCGCCGGCCAGACCGCCGCGATCAGCGCCGCCTCGCTGGTGAACCTGGTCCCGTACGACGTCTACGACGCCTGGGTCACGCTCGACGAGGGCGACTCCGGCATGTGGGCCGTGCCGGTGAGCGCGGCGCCGGACACCGGGCTGGACCTCAAGGCCTTCCAGAACCTCGGTTACACCGGGGAGTGGTTCGTCTTCGCCGGGTTCGTGGTCTTCATGTGGTTCCGCCTGTTCCGCCGCGAGGTGGAGTTCGTCCGGGACACCGAGATGGGGCTCCTGGCGGCGGACGCCGCCCCGGCCGCACCGGCCCCCTCTTCGGACTCCTCCTACGAAGCCGGCAGCACGCCCGTCCGGTAGACCGTCCCCGCGCACGCGTCGGACACCGTCGCCGACACCGTCGGCGCCCCGGCCTCCGCCGTGTAGGAGACGACCACACTGCCGTCCTGCGTGCCGTCCTCGGTCATCAGCTGCGTCGACGTGCCCGTGTCGCCGCCGGTGGAGCTGCCCGTCGTCGCGGTGCCGGTGTCGTCCGTGGGCGTCGGGTCGGGCGACGGGCCGCCGGTCTCGCCGCCGTCGTCACCGCCGGACTCGGCCGGACAGGTCTCGGTGGGCACCCAGGCGAACCGCACCTCGTAGGCCCCGCCCGGCTCCAGCACCAGCTGCGGGACCTCCGTGGCCGGGTCGGGCAGGCCGGCCGCCGCGTCGCCCGCCGTGTGCGCGGCGACGCTGATCCGGGTGGCGTCGGCCGCGCCCTGCGCCAGCGGGGTCACCGTGCCGGCCCCGCCGACGGTGCAGCCGGCCGTGGAGACGTTGACGATCCGGAACGTGCCGTAGACGGTGCCGTCGCCGGCGGCGTCCGCGCCGGCCGAGCCGAGCTGGGCCGCCGTGCACACCGGCGCGGCGACCGCGCTGGTCGCCGAGGGGTAGACGTCGTCGGTGCCGTCGTCGACGACCCCGCCGCCCGGGGTGGGCCCGGCGTCCTCGTCGTCCTTCTCGGCGCCGTCCTGGCCCGGCTCCCGGGCGGCGGCCGTGGGCCCGGCCTCGGTGCTTCCCGCGCCCTCGGTGCTCCTGCCCTCGCCCGCGCCGCCCTGCGCCTGCGCGCCGTGGCCGGCTATGGAGGGGTCGGCGTCGGGGCCGGTGGCGTTGGAGACGTGCACGAGGGCGGGGACGGCGGTGCAGACGAAGAGCGCCGCGGCCGCCATGCCGACGGCGGCCTGCCGCTTGCGCGCCCGGCGCGCGGGCACCGCCTGCCGCAGGTGCTCCAGCGTGCCCTCGCGCGGCTCGATGTCCTGCACCGCGTGGTGCAGCATCCGGCGCAGCGCCAGCTCGTCCGAGTCGAGCCCTTCGGAGCTCTGGCCGTCGAGTCGGTGGTTCACGGTTCCGTTCCCAGCGTGCGGTTGCTTCGGCTCTTGCTCGTCTGCCCCGGCCGGCGGGTGCCAGACGTCGGGCGGGGTCTCGCCGGACGACCCCCGCGCCCGGTCCGCCCGCCCGGGCTCCCCCCGCTCACGAGGCTCTCCCGTCATGCCGACGCCTCCATGGCGATGCGCAGCGCGGCGATGCCGCGCGAGCCGTACGCCTTCACCGAGCCCAGCGATATGCCGAGCGTCTCGGCGACCTGGGCCTCGGTCATGTCGGCGAAGTAGCGCAGCACCAGCACCTCGCGCTGCCGGCGCTGCAATCCCTTCATCGCCTTGATCAGGGAGTCCCGCTCCAGCTGGTCGTACGCGCCCTCCTCGGCGCTCGCCATGTCCGGCATCGGCTTGGACAGCAGCTTCAGGCCCAGGATGCGGCGGCGCAGCGCGGAGCGGGAGAGGTTGACGACGGTCTGGCGCAGGTAGGCGAGGGTCTTCTCCGGGTCGCGGACGCGCTTGCGCGCGGAGTGGACCCGGATGAAGGCCTCCTGGACGACGTCCTCGCAGGAGGCGGTGTCGTCGAGGAGGAGCGCGGCCAGACCGAGCAGCGAGCGGTAGTGCGTGCGGTAGGTCTCCGTGAGGTGGTCGACGGTGGTCCCGGCCGCCACCAGGTCCTCGGCGTCGTCACGCTGGTTCGGTATGCGGGCGGGCCGCGCTGCGGGCATGGGCGCGATCACCGGCATGCCGCCGGGCGTGCCGGGCATGCGCGTGCGGACGGAGCGCCGGGGCGGCCGCAGGCCTGTGCCGCGGGCCGCCGCGGGGAAGTCGAGTACCTCTGCCACGCCAGTTGGACGCGCCTCCCCCCGTCAGGGTTGTACGTGCCGGGCGTCTCTCTCGCTCTCGCGTCAGGCAGCACGACCGATGGTGCCCCAAATGCCCTCATGCGTCCCGCTCTTCCCTCATGTCCGTCACGAACGGGCGTCCCCACGCTCGTTCTCCGGCGTCCCCACGCCGTGGATCACCGCGTCCCACACCCCGGAAGGGCGACCGCAAAGACGCTCCCCGCCCGCCGCACGGTTGCGGAGGACGGGGAGGAAATCCTTACGTTGATCCTACAAACAGATCATGACGGTGCCAGGGACTATTTTCCCTCAGGACATCTCGGCCGCGACCAGCTCCGCGATCTGAGCGGTGTTCAGCGCGGCCCCCTTGCGCAGGTTGTCCCC
This sequence comes from Streptomyces cinereospinus, assembly GCF_042430725.1. NCBI lineage: Bacteria > Bacillati > Actinomycetota > Actinomycetes > Kitasatosporales > Streptomycetaceae > Streptomyces > Streptomyces cinereospinus. Next base: position 15,665 of record NZ_JBHMCY010000103.1, read on the forward strand.
GCACACGAAGAGTTCGAGCGCGGTCGGGTCGTCCAGCGCCCGCCGCACCCGCCCGACCCACGTCGGGTCGGTGCCCACCACGTCGGCGGGCGTCGGGAACTCCCCGGCCGCCGGGTCGTCGCACAGGACGACACCCGGCGCGGTGGCCAGGATCTCCCGCGCCCGGTCCACCGTCACCTCGTCCTCGAAACGGGCGTGCACGGTCAACGAGTGCGCGGTCACCACCGGCACCCGCACGCAGGTCACGGCGACGGGCAGCCGGGGCAGGCCGAGAATCTTGCGGGACTCGTCCCGCACCTTCATCTCCTCCGACGACCAGCCGTCCTCCCGCAGGGTCCCGGCCCACGGCACGACGTTCAGCGCCACCGGCTCCGGGAACGGCCCGGTCCGGTCCCCCACGGCCCGCCGCACGTCACCGGGGCTGGTCCCCAGCTCCGTGCCGGCCACCAGGGACAGCTGCTGCCGCAGCGTCCGCACGCCCGCCTGCCCGGCGCCGCTCACCGCCTGGTACGACGAGACCACCAGCTCGCGCAGCCCGAACTCGGCGTGCAGCGCGCCCAGCGCGACGATCATGGACAGCGTGGTGCAGTTCGGGTTGGCGATGATCCCGCGCGGCCGGACCCGCGCCGTGTGCGCGTTGACCTCCGGCACGACGAGCGGCACGTCGGGGTCCATCCGGAAGGCGGCGGAGTTGTCCACGACCACCACGCCCCTGGCCGCGGCGATCGGCGCCCAGTGCGCGGCCACCTCGTCGGGCACGTCGAACATCGCGATGTCGACCCCGTCGAAGACCTCTTCGGACAGGGCCACCACCTCGGTCTCCTCGCCGCGCACGGCCAGCTTGCGGCCGGCCGAGCGCGGCGAGGCGACGAGACGGATCTCGCCCCAGATGTCCGCGTGCTGGGACAGGATCTGGAGCATGACCGTGCCGACGGCTCCGGTCGCCCCCACGACCGCGAGCGTCGGGCCGGGTCCCGCCGTCACCGGCCGGTGCCTCCATAGACGACGGCCTCGTCGCTGTCGGAGTCGAGTCCGAAGGCGCTGTGCACGGCGCGCACGGCCTCGGTCACGTCGTCGGCGCGGGTGACGACCGAGATGCGGATCTCGGAGGTCGAGATGAGCTCGATGTTCACCCCGGCGTCGCTGAGCGCCTCGAAGAAGGCCGCCGTGACGCCCGGGTTGGTCTTCATCCCGGCGCCGACCAGCGAGATCTTGCCGATCTGGTCGTCGTAGCGCAGCGAGTCGAAGCCGATGCCCGGCTTGTTCTTCTCCAGCGCGTCGATGGCCTTGCGGCCCTCGGTCTTCGGCAGCGTGAAGGAGATGTCCGTCAGGCCCGTGGAGGCGGCGGACACGTTCTGCACGACCATGTCGATGTTGACCTCGGCATCGGCGATCGTGCGGAAGATCGCGGCGGCCTCGCCCGGCTTGTCCGGCACGCCGACGACCGTGATCTTGGCCTCGGAGGTGTCGTGCGCGACACCGGAGATGATGGCCTGCTCCACCTGCTTGTCCCCTTGCTCGATCGGCGCGCTGCTGACCCAGGTGCCCTGCAGTCCGCTGAAGGACGACCGGACGTGGATCGGGATGTTGTAGCGGCGGGCGTACTCCACACAGCGGTGGAGCAGCACCTTCGACCCGGACGAGGCCAGCTCCAGCATGTCCTCGAAGGAGATCCAGTCGATCTTCCGGGCCTTCTTCACCACCCGCGGGTCGGCGGTGAACACACCGTCGACGTCGGTGTAGATCTCGCAGACCTCGGCGTCCAGCGCCGCGGCCAGCGCGACCGCCGTGGTGTCCGAGCCGCCGCGGCCCAGCGTGGTGATGTCCTTGGTGTCCTGGCTGACGCCCTGGAAACCGGCCACGATGGCGATGTTGCCCTCGTCCAGCGAGTCCCGGATCCGGCCCGGCGTGACATCGATGATCCGGGCTTTGTTGTGGACCGAGTCGGTGATGACACCTGCCTGGCTGCCGGTGAAGGACTGGGCCGAGTGACCCAGGTTTTTGATCGCCATCGCCAGCAGGGCCATGGAGATCCGCTCTCCGGCGGTCAGCAGCATGTCGAGCTCGCGCCCGGCAGGGATCGGGGATACCTGCTCGGCGAGATCGATCAGCTCGTCCGTCGTGTCGCCCATCGCGGAAACCACGGCGACCACCTGGTGGCCGTTCTTCTTGGCTTCCACGATCCGCTTGGCGACGCGCTTGATGCCCTCGGCATCGGCTACGGAGGAGCCTCCGTACTTCTGCACGACAAGGCCCACGTGCGCTCCTCGCTCAGTCCGTCGTGTTTTCCGCAGCCCACGGGTACGCGTGTGCGCTGCGGTCGGCTCAGTCTAACGAGCGACCGAAAATCACCTTCGCGGTATCGCATGGTGAGATGTCCCGTCGCCCGTCCCGGAGGGGCACATGCCCGCACGGGACGCGGGCCACTCGGAAAAGTGCCCCGCGTCACAGACACCACTCCCGCGGACGGCGGTCACCGGCGGCGGTCTCACTGCCGCTGGGGCAGCCCCAGCGGGCCCGCGATCTCCTCCGCCATCACCCGGCCGGCCTCGATCTCCAGGGTGTCGTCGCCCACCCCCTGGTCGGTGTCCAGGCCGTCCAGCTCCTCCAGCGGCTGGTTCAGGCGGACGTGGATGAGCACCGACTGCAGGGCGCGCAGGACGGCGGACGCGGTGGGTCCCCAGTTGGAGAAGTAGGAGAACTGCCACCACCACAGGGCCTCGGTGGTGCGGCCGGCGCGGTAGTGGACCATGCCGTGGCGGAGGTCGGTGACGACGTCGGCCAGGTCGTCGGAGATCCGGGCCGGGACGGGCGCCGTGCGCGGCGCGTAGGGGTCGAAGACCTCGGAGTAGACGTCGATCGGCTCCAGCAGCCGGGCGAGGTTCTCGCGCAGTCCGTCGACGTCGGGCTCGGGGCCCGGGTCGGGCTCGTAGCGCTCCTCGGGGACGATGTCCTCGTGGGCGCCCAGGCGGCCGCCGGCCAGGAGGATCTGGGAGACCTCCAGCAGCAGGAAGGGGACGGCCGATTCCGGCTCGTCGCCCCTGGCCACCTCGGCGACGGCCACCAGGAAGCTCTCTACCTGGTCCGCGATCTGGACCACGAAGTCGCCCGGGTCGTGTGCCGCGGAGTGCAGCGTGGCGTCAGACATCTAGGAGTCGTCTCCCCTCGAAGGCGCGGCCGAGGGTCACCTCGTCCGCGTATTCCAGGTCGCCACCCACCGGGAGGCCGCTGGCCAGGCGGGTGACCTTCAGGCCCATGGGCTTGATCATGCGGGCGAGGTACGTCGCCGTGGCCTCGCCTTCGAGATTGGGGTCCGTGGCCAGGATCAGTTCGGTGACCGTCCCGTCGGCCAGGCGGGCCAGCAGTTCCCGTATCCGCAAGTCGTCCGGGCCGACGCCCTCGATGGGGCTGATGGCGCCGCCGAGCACGTGGTAGCGGCCGCGGAACTCACGCGTGCGCTCGACGGCGACGACGTCCTTGGGCTCCTCGACCACACAGATCACCGCCGGGTCGCGGCGGCTGTCACGGCAGATCCCGCACAGCTCCTCCTGGGCCACGTTGCCGCAGGTGGCGCAGAACCGGACCTTCGCCTTGACCTCCAGCAGCGCGTGCGCGAGCCGGCGGACGTCCGCCGGCTCGGCCTGCAACACGTGGAAGGCGATCCGCTGGGCGCTCTTGGGACCGACGCCGGGCAGCCGCCCCAGCTCGTCGATGAGGTCCTGGACCACGCCTTCGTACAACGGACTGCCGTCCTTCCTGGGTGTCCTGGATGTCGTTCAGTACGTACGGTAGTTTCCCGCGGCCCGGCTTAGAAGGGCCGTCGGCCCGGAAGGGCCGTCGGCTCAGAAGGGCAGTCCGGGGATGCCGCCGCCGCCCAGGCCCTGGGCCAGCGGGCCCAGCTTCTGCTGCTGGAGGGTCTGCGCGTTCTCGTTGGCCGCGTGCACGGCCGCCACGATCAGGTCGGCGAGGGTCTCGGTGTCCTCCGGGTCCACCGCCCGGGGGTCGATCCGCAGCGCGCGGAGCTCGCCGGCGCCGGTGACCGTGGCCCGCACCAGGCCGCCGCCCGCCTGGCCGTCGACCTCGGTCCGCGCCAGTTCCTCCTGTGCCTTCGCCAGGTCCTGCTGCATCTTCTGGGCCTGCTGCAGCAGCTGCTGCATGTTGGGCTGGCCACCACCGGGGATCACGATCAGCTCCTCTTCCGGGGCTACACGAGGCACGGGCCTTTCCCGTTCAGCACGAGCCTACGTGGTCCACGCGGCCGTCGCTCCAGCACTCTTTCGAGTGAGAGAACTCCGTTTCCTATACCCGATCAAGGACCCCGTCCGGGCGGAAAACAGGGGAAAGCAGGGCCTTCGCCACCCATTGGGCGGTAGAAGGGTTCCGGCGCATCGGCGTCACCATCAGGCGGGACGTCGTGGCGACGCATGCGCCGTACGACGTGTCACGCGCCGTGATCAGCTGTGGTGGATAGGGAGTGCCGGGTGGGTCAGCCGGAGATGCAGCCCGAGGGGCCGCCTCAGGACGGGCGGGGCGAGGGGGCGGCCGGGCTGCGGCCGGGCGACCTGGCCGGGCGGGCGTTCCCGCTCGGGGACTGGGCGGAGCCCGCGGTACGGCTGGACGAGCTGTACCGGTGGGTGGAGCGGGGGGCGCTGGACACGGCGGCCTGGTACCTCGCCGACCGGGTGTGGAAGCGGCGCGGCGCCCGGGCGCTGCGGTGCGGGGCGGCCGTGGGGGCGGTGACCGGGGCCGCGCTGCCCTTCCTCGACCTGACCGGTGTGGTCGGCGGGGTGGCGCCCTGGGGTTACCTGGCGCTGCTGCTGGGGGTGTCGTGCGTGGCCGTGGACCGGTACTTCGGGGTGACGTCCGGCTGGATGCGGGACGTGGCGACCGCGCAGGCCGTGCAGCGCAGGTTGCAGGCGTTGCAGTTCGACTGGGCGTCGGAGAGCGTGCGGGAGGTGCTGGGGCCCACCGAGGGGACGGCCGGGGAGGCGGCCGAGCGGTGCCTGGGGGTGCTGCGCAGGTTCTCGGAGGACGTCACGGAGCTGATGCGGACGGAGACGGCGGACTGGATGATGGAGTTCCGCACCGGGTCGGCCCCGCTCGGCATCCAGTCGGCGGTGGCCCCCGGGGGGCGTCCGGAGGGTACGGGCGGGCAGGGCCGGTTCCCGCTGCCGCCGGGGACGGGAACGCGGCCCAACATGCCCCGGCAGCGGCCGCCCGAGCCGAGGTGAGCGGCGGTGCGGCGCCGCCCGACGCCAGTGCCGCGGCAGGCGACGTTCGCCCCGTCGCGACGCCCGGCACGCACGCTCGCCGCACCGGACGCCGCTCCGCCACGGGCACACGTCGCCTGCCGCGGCACTGGGAAGGACTCCGGGCCCGGCGCCACGCCGGTGCCGGGAACGGCACCGGGCCGCGCGGCCCCGCCGTGTGCACCGCGCGCACCCCGCGGGAGACGTCGTCCTCGGGCCCGCCAGAGGGGCGCCGGCGGGACGACCGCACGGAGCGGCGGCGTCACGCGCACCGGCGCGCGTCCGCCAGGCACGGCAGATGGCCCCTGGTGCGGATGACGTTCTGGCTGGTGGACTCGTCGAGGTAGGCGAGGAAGCCGGCGGCGACGGAGCCGGGCTCGGGGGTGCCGTAGGTGTAGGCGTACTCGACGTCCTTGTACGGGTAGCGGCTGCCGCCCAGCTCGATCTGCCGCTCGTCGGGCTGGTCGCCGTCGAGGGGCACCCGGCGCACCGTGTCGCCCCGCTCCTCGGCGAGGCCGAGTTCGCTGTAGCCGATGGCGCCGGGCTGTTCCTCGATCTTGTCCAGCACGGCCCTGGTCGAGCCGAGTTCGCAGCGCGTGACGGCGTCCTCGGCCCGCGCGGGCGGCCGGCAGTCCAGTGACGTGCTCGGCGCCTGCTCCCAGCCGTCCAGCACCCGGTCCTGGAAGATCTGCCGGGTGCCCGACTCGTCCCCCCGGCTGACCAGGACGACGGGCAGGTCGGCGATCTCCTCGACGTCCGGCAGGACCTGTCCCCAGCGCTGGTAGCGGCCCGCGTAGATGTCCCGCACCTCCTCCAGGGACAGCCCGTGCGCGCCGAGCTCGACGCCCGGGTGGACGACGAGGGTGAAGAAGGACAGCGCCACCTTCCTGCCCGTCAGGTTCCAGCGCTCGCCCATCGCCCCGTCCGAGAAGGCGATCACCGACCGGGCCTCGTCCCGCGACGACCCGGCCAGCCGGGCGAGTTCGCCGACACCGTCCTCGCTGCCGCGCGCCTGCACCAAGATGTCGGCGCCCTCGCACTTGGCCTCGTACTGCTCGGCGAGCGTGCGGACGACCGGCTCGAAGGCGGTCGAGCCGGTCACGGTCAGCGTGCCCCGCTCGCACTCGATCGGGTTGCCGTCGCGCAGCACGATGATGCCGGCCAGGCCCAGGACGGCGAGCAGGAGCGCACCGCTGACCAGCCGGGCCGGGAGGCTGAACTGGCGCTGCTTCTCGTCCGGCGTGGGCGAGCTGTTCTGGTGGACCCTGCCCTCGTGCAGGCCGCCGACGAGCTTGACCTCGCCCTGCACCTGACCGCCGGAGAGCAGCACGAGCAGCTTGAAGTGGTCGCCGGGTTCGAGCGGGACGCGCGGGATGGTCACCTTGTTGTCCTGGTGGTCGAACCCGTTCTCGCGCGTGAAGTGGCTGTTCAGGTGCTCGATGCCGGACGGCTGGGTGACGGCGACGGCCTGCACCCTGCGCCCCGTGAACTCGGCGGTCAGGCCCGGGATCTCGGAGGCCGTGTAGTCGCCCTGGTAGATGCTGCGCGCCCCGTCGTTCTCGATCCGCAGCAGGACCAGCGAGGCGCGCGCCATGTTCGGCACGTCGAAGTCCCCGAGCCGGGGGTTGGACGACACCCCGTCACCTATGGGGGTGTCCAGCTGGACCCGGTAGCCGATCAGTTTCCTGCGCGGCACCCAGCGGTCGTACAGGAACATCACGAGGGCGGCGACGACACCGAGGGCGGACGTGCCCAGGGCGATGAAGGTCTCGTTGCTCAGCCACTCCCACACTGGTGGTCCCCCGCCACTCCAGAGTCCGGATGGTGGGGTCACCGTACGTCTGCCCGAACGGCCCGTCAGCGGCCCGCCGGCACTGTTCGCCGTGCGTTCAACTCCCCTACGGGCGGCGGGGTGTCGCCGGTTGCCCGGCGCACGTCACTGGCGCCGGTACGTCAGGGTCTCCCCGGTGGCCGCGTTCACCCGCCGCAGACCGCCGTCCGGCAGGAGCGTGATCTCGGTGGCCGCGCCCGGGGAGCAGGCGGTGGGCGGCTCGCCGACCGTCACCGAGGACGGGCCGACCCGCAGCGGGCCGTCCGCACCCGGCTCCTCGGCCAGCTCCGCCTGGAAGACGCAGTGGTAGCTGCCGCCGCCCTCCACGGGCCCGTCCGCCGCCAGGGACAGGACGGTGTCGCCGACCTCGCCCTGCTGGAGCGTGAGCCGCCGGGTGTGCTGCCCGCCGGCGTTGTCGATGGTCGCCGTCCAGCTGCCGAGGTAGCCCCGCGGTACCGCCCCGGCGGCGGGCGTGGCCGAGGAGGGGGAGGGCTCGGGTGCCGGGGTGGACGCCTCGGGCGTCACCGGGTCGGCGGAGCCGGCGGACGCGGAGACGGTGGGGCCGGGCTGCGGGCTCTCCCGGCCGTCCATCAGCGCGTACACCGTCCCTCCGGCGGCGAGCGCGACGACCAGCGCCATGGCGACGAGCGCGGCGGTGGCCCGCCCGCTCCGGCGGGACGGCTCCTCGGCGGCGGGGACGGGGGGCGGACCGTAGGGCGGGGTGGGGCCCAGACCGCCGTAGGGGCCGTTGGCGTGGTTGCCGTCGGCGTGCGGACCGCGGGCGTGGGAGCCGTTGGCGGGCGCGTAGGGGCCGGCGGCGTACGGGGCGCCCGCGTACGGCCCCTGACCACCGGCGTACGGCCCCTGACCACCCGCGTACGCGCCCTGACCGCCGGGGTACGCGCCGTGGCCGCCGGGGTGCGCGCCACCGGCCGGCGCGCCGGAGTAAGGGTTCTGGCCGCCGGGGTGCGCGCCACCGGCCGCCG
>NZ_JBHMCY010000104.1:0-22514 GCF_042430725.1 Streptomyces cinereospinus
CCTGCATCGAGCTCACCAGCGACCTCACCCTCCGCAGCACGTCCTGACAACGAAACCAAGCCGGGGCGACAACACCCTGATCGCGGCTCATGCCGAGGGGGTGGCCGCGGCGGAGTCCTGCCGTCCCGCAGAGAACCCTTCGCTCCACGGGGCCGGCTGCCATGAACGCCGGTACGGCCGGCCCCAAGACGACCGGATACAGTGCGCGATACGGCAGTCCGGCCAGGGAGGGGAAGCGTGACCGACACCAGCAACGCCCGGTCCGCCGAGGGCGAAGCGCAGGCACCGCGGCAGAGCCCACTGCACCGCCTGATGCGCTACCTCCCCCTGATCGCCCCCGTCCTGCTGTGGGCCGTGCCCTGCTGGGTGCTCCTGCACGGCGGCCAGCACTGGCCGCCGCCCGTCGCGCTGGTCGGCACCGCCCTGTTCGCCCTCGGCCTCATCGGTATGCCGCTCGCGATGGTGCGCGGCCACGGCCGGCGCCAGCAGGACCGGGCGGCAATCGTCGGCGACACCCTGCTGGGGGTCAGCTGGGCTCTGTTCACGTGGTCCGTTCTGCTCGGCGTCCTCTTGCGGCTCGTCCTGGTCCTGGCCGGCGTCGGCGGGAGTCAGGACCGGGCCCGGATCGTCACGTGGGCCGTCCTCGGCGTGACCGCCGTACTGCTCACCTGGGGGTACGCCGAAGCCCGCCGCGTGCCGCGCGTGCGCCGGCTCGACGTGCGACTCCCGCGGCTGGGTGCCGGGTTGGACGGCACCCGGGTCGCTCTCATCACCGACACCCACTACGGCCCGCTCGATCGCGCTCGCTGGTCGGCACGGGTGTGTGAGACGGTGAACACGCTGGAAGCCGACCTGGTCTGCCACACCGGCGACATCGCGGACGGCACCGCCGAACGCCGCCGCGCCCAGGCCGCCCCACTCGGTACCGTGCGGGCCACCCGGGCCCGGGTGTACGTCACCGGCAACCACGAGTACTACAGCGAGGCCCAGGGCTGGGTCGACCTGATGGACGAGCTGGGCTGGGAGCCGCTCCGCAACCGCCACCTGCTGCTCGAACGCGGAGGCGACACCCTTGTGGTCGCCGGCGTGGACGACGTCACCGCCGAATCCTCCGGCCTGGCAGGCCACCGCGCCCACCTCGCCGGAGCCCTGGACGGCGCCGATCCCCACCTGCCCGTCCTGCTCCTGGCGCACCAGCCCAAGTTCGTCGACCGGGCGGCAGCCGCCGGCATCGACCTGCAACTCTCCGGCCACACCCACGGCGGCCAGATCTGGCCCTTCCACCACTTGGTCCGCATCGACCAGCCCGCCCTCGCCGGCCTCAGCCGCCACGGCACCCGTACCCTCCTCTACACCAGCCGCGGTACCGGCTTCTGGGGCCCGCCGTTCCGCGTCTTCGCTCCCAGCGAGATCACCCTGCTCGTGCTCCGCTCCCCGCACCGGCCCACCTCGTCGTAGCATGGCGCGGGCCGGCACATCTCGTTGAGCACGGGATCCGGACCGGTTCCTCCATCGAGCCGCACGTGGTGAGTTCTGCGCAGGTCAGCGATGCGTGAAGCCCGTTTTGCCGGCAGCCGGAGAACCTGCTGGTGTCGTACTCGCCGAAGAAGCCGGGCTTCTTCCGGCCGCCTGCCGAAAGGCGCCTGACCTGGGTTTCCACCCGTCAGGCGCCCTTCGCGTCCGTGACTCCGTACCGGGGCCTCCGTGCCGAAGCGCTGGAGCATGGCGACAGTTGGCAAGTTGCACCTTTCAATCGATTGTTTGCGGCCGCACGCTCACCGACGTCGGCGTCGACCAGTGCCCCGCCAGACAGGCGACCCGCCCCTCGGTCCAAGGCCTCGGGCACGTCACTGGTGAGAGGGCGCGGCGCCACCTACCGGCCAACCGCCGCTGCGTCGCTATCTTGCGAATCGTTGTAGAAATCTTGCTACACCTCTGCCGCGCTGTTTAACTGTCCCCGCCGAGCCCGGGTGTCTCGGCGGCAGGCCCCCCGCAGCGCCCGTCCGAGCAGTGAACATGCGACCCAGGGACGTACCCGATGAGATGGATAGGCAAGAACGCGCCCGTAGCCGTGCTGATGGCCGTCGCTTTGACGGGCCTCGCGCAGCCGGCCGGTGCACAGGATGCGCGCACTTCCGCGACCCCGGCGTCCGCCGCGCAGGAGCGGTCCGGCGCGCGCGCCGACGGCGGGGCGGGGGCGCGTACGCCCTTCGTCGAGTACCAGGCGGAGGACGCGCGGACCAACGGCACCGTCCTCGGCCCCGACTGGGCGTACGGAACGCTGGCGGCCGAGGCCGTCGGCCGCCGCGCGGTCGAGCTCGACCGACAGGGCGAGTACGTGGAGTTCAGGCTCCAGCAGGCGGCCAACGCGGTCAACGTCCGCTACAGCGTGCCGGACTCGGCCGACGGCAAGGGGATCGACGCGACCCTCGGTGCCTACGTGGACGGACAGTTCGCCAAGTCGCTTGCGGTGACATCACGGTACAGCTGGTACTACGGCCAGTTCCCATGGTCGAACAACCCGGCCGACGGCGGCCGACGTCAGCTCTACGACGACGCGCGGCTGATGTTCGACCGCACCCTGCCGGCCGGCAGCACGGTCCGCCTCCAGGTCGGCAAGGACGACACCGCCGCGCGATACGTGATCGACGTCGCCGACTTCGAGCACGTCGGAGCCCCGAAGACCGCCCCGGCCGATGCCCTTTCGGTCACGTCCTTCGGCGCGGATCCGTCGGGGAAGCAGGACTCCAGCGACGCGTTCCAGCGCGCGATCGACGCCGCGTCCGGAACGGGGCGGACCGTGTGGATCCCGCCGGGGACGTTCACCGTGACGCGGCACCTCATCGTCGACCGGGTGACGATGCGCGGCAGCGGTCCCTGGTACAGCGTCCTGCGTGGTGACCGCGTCGGCGTGTACGGCAACTACGCGCCCAACGCCAGTTCCGACGTCCACCTGGCCGACTTCGCGATCTTCGGCGAGGTCAAGGAACGCAACGACTCCGACCAGGTCAACGGCATCGGCGGTGCGCTGGCGAACTCGACCGTGGACAACGTCTGGATTCAGCACACCAAGGTCGGTGCCTGGCTGGACGGCCCCTTCGACGGCCTGCGCATGTCGCGCCTGCGCATCCTGGACGTGACGGCCGACGCCGTCAACTTCCACGAGGGCATCACCAACTCCTCGGTCACCGACAGCTACGTCCGCGGCACCGGTGACGACGGCCTGGCGATGTGGTCCGAACGTCACGCGAATGCCGACAACGCGTTCGCCCGCAACACCGTCAGGGCGCCTGCCCTCGCCAACAACATCGCCATCTACGGGGGCCGGGACATCGAGGTGACCGACAATCTGGTCACCGACACCCTGGTGCAGGGCGGCGGAATCCACGTCGGCAACCGCTTCAATTCCGTGCCGCTGGCCGGCACCACCACCATCGCGCGCAACACCCTTCAGCGGACCGGCACCCTCGACCTCTTCTCACACATCGGTGAGGGCGCGCTGTGGTTCTGGGCTGCCGACGCCCCGCTGACCGGGAGGGTCGACGTCGAGGACAACCTGATCCAGGACAGCGCCTACGAGGCCGTCCAGTTCCTCGGGTCGTCGGTCGAGGGAGTCCGCTTCGCCCGCAACACCATCGACGGGGCCGGCACATTCGCCTTTCAGTTGAACGCGCCCGGCTCCGCCTCGGTCAGGTCCCTGACCGCCGACCGCCTCGGGGCCGGCGGACGATACGACTGCGACTCCGGCTTCACCCTCACCGAGGGTCCCGGCAACAGCGGCTGGTCCGACACCCGATGCGGCTATCCCTCGCCCGGTCCGCTCCAGGTCAGCGACATCGACAGGACACTGTCGTTCGTCACCGATGAGATCGGCAAGCCCAGCGACCCGCAGACCGTCGTCATCACCAATCCGGGCCCGCGCGCGGCGCGGATCGCTTCGATCAGCACCACCGGCGTCTACTCCCTCTCGGACACCTGCGGCAGCGAGCTGGCGCCGGGCGCGAGCTGCACGGTCGGCATCCGCTTCGTGCCCACGGAACGCGGCGACCGCAACGGCTCCCTGACGATCTCCGACGGTACCTCCGCCGGCCGCTACCAAGTGCACGTCAGCGGCCGGGTCATCCGCAGCACCGTCGGCAACCTCGCCGCCGGCCGTCCCGTCACCGCCAGCGGCTCCCACGACGGATACCCGGCGGCCAACGCGGTCGACTCCAACAGCGACACCTACTGGGAGAGCCCTGCGCTCACCTCGCCGCACTCCCTGACGGTCGACCTCGGCAGCCCGGTGAACGTGCAGCGCGTGGCCCTCAAGCTCAACGGCGGCTGGGGCGGCCGCACCCAGACACTGGAAGTCCTGGCCAGTGACGACGGCGAGACCTTCACCACCGTCGCCGCCTCCGCCGACCACGTGTTCGACCCCACGAACAACAACACGGTCGACATCACCATCCCGTCCACCACCTACCGCTACCTTCGCGTCCAGGGCACCTCCAACAGCGGTGCGCCCGGCCTCCAGCTCGCCGAGTTCGAGGCGTACGCCGACTGACGAGCCGGTGCGCGGTGGGCGGTAAGACGGGAACGCGGCCGGTGACCTCCGAGGAGTCACCGGCCGCACTCGTCGCCCGGCCCACTGGGGCATACCCGGTGCCACATCCCGCTCACGGTCGTCCGCCCACCCGGCCGGCTCCTGCCCACCCCGCTCGCCCGTCCCGCTCGCCTGCGACGTGCAGGCCGCGACGGCGGCAGATCGAGTTGACTCCGCAAACCTGGATGATTATTGTCCAGGTATGCGGATGAGCCGGGGCGTCGAGTGGGCAGTGCACACACTGCTGAACCTGGCGTGGTCGAACACCGGCGAGCCGGTCTCGGTGGCCACGCTCGCCGAGGGCCACGATCTGCCGCGCCCCTACCTCAACAAGCAGCTGCAACAGCTGGTCAAGGCGGGACTGCTCGCGTCCGTCCCGGGCGCGCGCGGCGGGTTCCTGCTCGCCCGACCAGCGGAGTCGATCACCCTCCTGGACGTGTTCGACGCCATCGAGGGCAGTGACCCGCTGTTTCGCTGCACGGAGATCCGGCAGTGCGGCACCGTCGGCATCCGCACGGCCTGCGACTTCACCACCCCCTGCGCGGTCACGTCCGCCATGGGTCGCGCCGAGGAGGCATGGCGCGAGGCGCTGGCCGCACAGTCGCTCGCCGATGTGCGGGCGGAGGCCGACACGCACGCGCCGTCCATGAACCGGACGGTACGCGGCGCCTTCGGCCTCGACTGAAACGAACACGCAGAGTGCGGCCGGGCCGGCCGCGCCTTTTTTCGGAGGTGAATCTGGATGAAAAACATCCTGGTTATCGGTGGCGGTTTCGCCGGCGTCTGGAGCGCGGTGGGAGCCGTCCGCACCGCCCGTGAACAGGGCGTCCACCCCACTGAGCTGCGGGTGACCCTGGTCAGCAACACGGACGACCTGGTGATCAGGCCGCGCCTGTACGAGGCGGACCCCCAGGCCATGCGCGTCGCGCTGGACCGCGTCCTGGGACCGGTGGGCATCCAGCGGGTCGCCGCCACCGTCACCGGGATCGACACCGACTCCCGCCAGGTCACGGCCCTCGGCCGTGACGCACGGCCCCTCACCCTGGACTACGACCGTCTCGTGCTGGCCGCGGGCAGCCAGGTCGTACGACCCGAGCTGCCGGGAGCCCAGTGGCTGTTCGACATCGACACCCTGGCATCGGCTGCCAGGCTCGACCACCACCTGCGGCGCCTGCCGCAGTCGGCACCGTTCGACGGCCGGTTCACCGCGGTCGTCGTAGGGGCGGGCTTCACCGGCCTGGAGATCGCGACCGAGCTGGCCGGACGGCTCCGCGACCTCGCCCCGCGCGAACGGCGCGACGAGGTCAGGGTGGTTCTGGTGGAGAAGGCGGAGAGCGTCGGCCCCGAGCTCGGCGAGGGCCCGCGCCCTCACATCGTCCAGGTCCTGGAGGAGCTCGGCATCGAGCGCCGCCTGGGGACCACGGTCGACGCGGTCAGCGGCCGGTCCGCGACGCTGTCGAGCGGTGAGACGGTGCCTGCCGCGACCACCGTGTGGACCGCAGGGATGACCGCCAGCCCGCTCACCGCGTCCATTCCGGGCGAGAGGGACCGGATCGGGCGGCTGGTCGTCGACGCGTACCTGCGGGTCAAGGGGGTGCCCGGAGTGTTCGCCGCCGGCGACACCGCCGCCGCCGAGGCCGAGCCCGGCCGTCTGACGACGCAGAGCTGCCAGCACGCCGTCCCCCTGGGCAAGTTCGCCGGGCGGAACGTCGCAGGCGATCTCCTGGGCCTGGACCTCGTCCCGTTCGCGCCCGACCCGTACGTGACCTGCCTCGACCTCGGTCCCGCGGGAGCCGTCGTCACCTCCGGGTGGGACCGCACGGTCCAAACGACCGGCCAGGAGGCCAAGAAACTGAAGCAGCAGATCAACAGCGCGTGGATCTACCCCCCGGTCGACGACGCCGGTCTCATCCTCCGGTGGGCCGACCACCGCACCACCTGGCCCACCGCGGAAGTAGCCGCGTGAAGACCCGGCCGGCTCCCCTGGCGGTTCCGTAGGGTGCGATGCGGTCGCGGGCCTTCGGTCCGATCCACCGTCCCGTGCCGTCGGACCCGCACGTATCAGAACCAGAAGCGGGTGCCCAGCACGGACTCGCAGGGCCTCAGGTGAGAGCCGGAAGGCGCGGAGCGGGGGCCGGTCCCCGCTCCGCGCCGGTCCATCAGCCCCCTCCGGTCATCTCAGCGTCCAGTTCTGGGTCGCGCGGCCGTTGCACTGCCAGATGACCAGCTCACTTCCGTTCGCCGCGCCACGGGACGTGTCCAGGCAGGTGCCGCGGTTGCGGATGGTGCCGTCCGACTGCACGGACCAGTCCTGGTTGGCGCCGCCGTGGCAGTCCCACAGGTGGACCCTGGTGCCGTTGGCCGTGCCCCAGGCGTTCACGTCGAGGCACTTGCCCATCGCACGCAGTGTGGTACCGGTGGCCTGCCACTGCTGGTTGGTGCCGCCGTGGCAGTCCCACAACTGGACCCTGGCGCCGTTCGCCGAGCTCCCGGCGTCGACGTCGGCGCACTTGCCGCCGATGCCGACGATCTGCCTCGGGGCCGCCGCCGAACCGTCCTGTGCGACGCCGTTCCCGACGAATGTCATCGAGTCGATGTCGTACGAGTTGTCCGAGGTCGTCTTGAAGACCAGGTACAGCTCGGTCGTCCCGGCGGGCCGGGTGATGTCGACCGCCGGTGTGCTCTGGTAGTTGTCCCAGTCGCCGGTGCTCGGGACCGGTACCGTGGCGATCAGCGCGCCGGTCGGCGAGCCGTCGCGCAGTTCGACCGTTCCGCCCCCGGAGGGCGAGGAGAGCCGCAGCGCGACCTGGTCGATGCCGGTGAAGTTGACCGGGGAGAAGGAAACCCAGTCGTTGTTGCTGATGTCGCCGAGCCGGGCGCCGGATTCGGCGCCGCCCTGGGAGATCACCCGGACACCGGACTGCCGGGTGTAGAACTCGGTCTGCTTGTGCTTGGGCTGGAGCACCGCCCTGGCGCTGCCTGCCAGTGCGGGCGCTCCGGACGCGCCCCTGTCCGTGTAGCTGGAGGAGACGACGTAGGAGACGTTCAGGTCGGCGTGGCCGGCGTCGGTCTCCGGGACGACGGTGCCCGAGCAGCCCGTGATCGCGTCGGTGTCGTGCGCGTGCTCGTCGTGTCCGAGCGAGGGGACGGTCCTGACCTGGGTGCAGTCGATCGTGCCGTCCTCCGGGTCGGTGACGTTCACCGTGTACGGGATCCGGTCGCCCCAGTCGTACATGCCGCCGTTCGGCAGGGAGAGCCTGACGGTCGGCGCCGTGTTGCCGGAGGTCACGGTGACGTTGGCGGTGCCGGTGCGGCCACCGGCGTCGGTGACGGTGAGCTGGGCGGTGAACTGTCCCCTCGTCGCGTAGGTGTGCGTGGGTGACGCCTCGTCGGAGGTCGCGCCGTCACCGAAGTCCCAGTGGTAGGAGATCGTGCCGCCCTCCGGGTCGCGGGAGCCCTCACTGGAGAACCGCACGGTCAGCGGCGCGGTTCCGGACGTCGGGGTCGCGGTGGCCGTGGCGAGGGGACGCCGGTCACCGGAGCTGTAGTCGATGCGGTAGAGGCCGGAGTCCGGGTTGTCCCGGCCGAAGCCGCTCCCCCACTCCAGCAGGTACATCGCCCCGTCGGGGCCGAACTTCATGTCCATCGGGGACCTGAAGTCCAGGTTCGGCAGGAAGTCGTTGATCTTGAGCAGCGTCCCGTCGTCGTCCAGCCGGAACTCGTGCAGCTGGTTGCGGGACCACTCGCCGAAGAACGGAGTGTTGTCGAAGTACGCCGGGAACTTCGTCTCCGACGGGTTGTCGGGGTCGTAGTGGTACACGGGGAAGGCGGCGGGTGCCTCTCCTCCCTGACCCATCTCGGGGAAGCTGTTGCCGTTGGCGCCGTTGCCGTACCAGACGTCCGCCGCCTTGGCGGCCGGGAGGTCGGTCAGGCCGGTGTTGTTGGGCGAGTCGTTGACCGGGTCGGCGCAGTCGAAGGCGGGGCCGGACTGGCCGGTGGCGAAGTCGTAGTCCCGGTAGGGGATGTTGTTGCCGACGCAGTACGGCCAGCCGTAGAAGCCCGGCTCCTTGATGACGTTCCACTCGACGATCCCCGCCGGTCCCCGCGCGGCGTTGTCGGAGCCCGCGTCCGGCCCGTAGTCGGCGGCGTACACGGTGCCGTCGGCCGGGTCGACCGAGAACCGGAAGGGGTTGCGGAAGCCCATCGCGTAGATCTCGGGCCTGGTCCTCGCCGTGCCCGGCGCGAACATGTTGCCCGCCGGGACGGTGTAGGTGCCGTCGTCCTCCGGGTGGATGCGCAGGATCTTGCCGCGCAGGTCGTTGGTGTTGGCCGAGGTGCGCTGGACGTCGTTGTCGGCGCGTCCCGGGCGCTCGTCGATCGGGGCGTACCCGTCGGAGCGGAACGGCTCGGTGTCGTCACCGGTGCCTATGTACAGGTCGCCGTTCGGCCCGAAGGTGATGTAGCCGCCGGTGTGCCCGGGTTCCGGGGACTGGCGTGACGAGGGGACCTCCATGACGACTTCCTCGCTGGCCCGGTCCAGCGTGTCGCCGTTGACGGTGAACCGCGACACCCGTGCGACGTCCTCGGTGCCGCCGGCCGGCGAGTACATCAGGTAGATCCACCGGTTGGTGGCGAAGTCCGGGTCCAGTGCGAGGCCGGTCAGTCCGTCCTCGCCGCCGGTGTAGACGTCGAGCGTGGCGGCGGTGAGCACGTCACCGGTACCGGGCTTGTGGATCTTCACCCTGCCGCCGTACTCGGCGTAGAACACCCGGCCGTCGTCGGCGACGTCCAGGGCCGCCGGCCCCACGGTGCTCTCGTCCAGCGGGACCTTCTCGTAGTCGGCCCAGGTCGTCGGGCCGCAGTCGGACGCGACCTTGCCGCCCGCGGCCTCGACACCGCCCACGACGTGGTCGCGGAAGAGCGGGTCCGAGTAGCTCGCCGTGTCGTGGCCCATGGCGGTGGCCCACACGCTGCCGCCCTCGGCGTCGCGGCACCAGGAGATCGGGTGGTCGGCGCCCATGGCCTCGCCGCCCGGGTCGTACGTGGTCTCGTCGGCGGTGACCAGGACGTGCACGTCACCGCGCGGGTTGGGGTCGAAGTTGTACCACTCCTCCGTGCGTTCCCAGCGGTCGGGAAGGTGCGCGGTGGAGGGGTGGACCCGGTCGGCGACCTTGGCGGTGCCCTGTTGGCCCCCGGCCGCGTGGGCGGGCATGTGGGCGCCGCCGTTGACCAGTTCGTCCCACCACGGGAACTCGTTCTCGATGCCCATGTCGAGCGTGTTGTGGACGGCGGCGATGCCCCCGCCGTCGCGCACGTACTTCTGCATGGCCTGGCGCTGGGCCTCGGTCTCCCACACCATGCCGGACGTCTGGACCATGGCGATCACGTCGTACTCGGCGAGGTCGGTGTCGTTGAAGACCGCCGAGTCCTCGCTCTTGGTCAGCTCCCATCCGCGCTCGGCGGCCACCTGGTCGAACATCGTGATGGCCGCCGGGATGGATCCGTGCCGGTAGGCCCCGGGCGCGGTCTTGGTGAACAGCAGGACGTGGAAGCCCTCCGGATGGGCGGTGGCCGGCGCGGCCAGGCCGGCCACGAGGAGGGCCGAGCAGACTGAGCTCAGCGCCCATTTCGCCGTTCTTGATCTCATGTACGGCTCCTGCGGTCGTGGGATCGGGTACGGAGCCCCCCGCGGACTTCGTCCGAGGGTGCGTGGGACACGGCTGCCGGACCGGCGTGTCAGGCCGGCGGCGGGCTCGGGAAGGCGGGGCGGGCGGGGCGCCGCCCGGCCTCCCGGAGGAAGGCGAGGCCCCGGGTGGCGAGGGCGTCCTGGCTCGGTGCGAGCGGACGCCAGATGGAGGCGGCGACCGCGATGGTCGCGTTGTCGGCGGTGAACGACTCGATGCACAACGGTCCCTGGTGGCCCTCGTCGTCCAGGGCGTCGAGGAAGCCCGGCCAGTCCAGGTGGTCGTCGCCCGGGGCGCCCCGGTCGTTGGCGCACACCTGGACGTGGAAGAGGCGGCCCGTGGCCCGGCGCACGGCGTCGGGAAGCGACCGCTCCTCGATGTTCTGGTGGTACGTGTCGAGGGCGACGCCGATGGTCCGGGCGGGCAGCCCGTCCATCGCCTCCACCGTCTGGGCGACGGTGTTGAACAGGCTCGTCTCATAACGGTTGAGCGGCTCGACGGCGATCCGGACGCCGGCCTCGGCGGCGTGCGCGACGACCGGCGCGATGTTCTCCCGCCACTGCTCGCAGGCCGCCGCCCGTTCGGCCTCGTCCATCCGCCAGGTGCGGCCGACCGCGGCGTAGACGGGGCCGGCCACGACGGGAGCGCCGACCCGGGCGGCCTTGTCGACGCAGTGCCGCAGGTAGTCCTGGGTACGGCGGACCGTGGCGGGCTCGGCGCGGACGAGGTCACGTCCCGGCGGCATCACCGCCATCACCGCCGCGGGCGTCAGGCCCTGCTCGCCCAGGAGCCTGGCGACGGTCGCGGGCTCCCAGTCGCCGGGCTGCTCCAGCGGCAGTTCGGCGCAGTCGAAACCCCACTCCGCCAGCCGCGGCAGTACCTGTGCGAGCGCCTCCTCGGTGACCGGTGAGTGCCAGATCCAGGGGTTGGCGCCGATCGCGCGCCGCACGGCCGGGCTCACTCGCCACCCCAGTCACCGGGGTAGCCGGGAAGCTCCTCGCAGCCGCAGGCGCCGTAGTGCAGCGGCGGCATGCCCTCCTTGTAGTAGGAGTCGAAGTTCTCCCGGGTCACGACCGGCTGCGGCAGGATCCACTGCTTCGGCACCTCCTGGCCGCCCAGGACGCGCAGCGCGGCGATCACGGGCGTACGCCACTGGAAGGTGGGGTACGTCGGTGCGACGGCGGTCAGGTCCTTGTCCTTCCACGCCTGGAGGAAGTCCTGCTGGTCCTCGCCGGTGATCGGAGGGACGTCCTCGCCGGCGTCCTCGAACGCCTCGACGGCGGCGACGGCGGTGGCGCCGGAGTCCATCCACACCCCGTCGACGGTGCCGTGCCGGGCGATGGCGTCGGTGACGATCGACTTCGTCTTCGACGGGTCGCCGTCGGTGAACTTCACCTCGGCCACTTCGAGTCCGGCCTCGTCGAACGCCCTCTTCGCGGCGGCCCAGCGGTTCTCCAGGACGTCCACGCCGGGCGAGATGCGCAGCGCGACGATCTTCCCGCCCTTGTCCACCTCGTCGACGAGGAAGTCGGCCGCCGCGGCGCCGTAGGCGTAGCCGCCGACGGGGCTGATGAAGGTGACCCCGCAGTCGGTCTCCACGCCGCGGTCGAAGACGATCACCGGGACCTTGCCGCAGGCCTCCTCCACCGCGGGGGTGAGGGTGGCGGTGGTGTTGGGCGAGACGATCAGCGCGTCGCAGTCCTGACCGGACAGCTCCTGGATGTCGGAGATCTGCTTGTCGTCCTTGCCCTGCGCGTCGAGAACGGTGAAGTCGGTTATCTCGTCGTGCAGTTCCACCTCCGCCTGCATGCTCTTGAGCCCCACCTGCCGCCAGGGGTTGAAGACGCCCGCGTTGGAGAAGCAGAGGTGGACGTCCTTGGCGCCGCCCTGCTTGGCGTACTGCGACGTGTCGGTCATCTCCGGACTCAGCATCTGCTCCCACGGCTTGTCCGCCGGGCCCTGCGGTGTCGTCCCGGCGAGTGCGAGCTGGCGCTCGTAGTCGGCCGGGTCGAAGAACTTCGACTCCGCGCCGCTGTTCTGGGCCGGCTCCGACGCGGTGGCGTCGCCCACGAGGCCGTCCTCGGGGACGTCGGAGGAGCAGGAGGTCAGCAGCGCCGCGGCGAGCAGGGCGGCGAGGGGGGCGGCCAGGCGGGCGTGGCCGCCGGGTCGTCCGGTACGAGGTGCGCGGATCATCAGGAGGTGCCTCCGGAAGGCTGTGAACGGTGACGGCGCAGGCGGTTCAGTCCCGGACGCCCGGTGGCTCCGAGGCCGACGGCCGCGATGACGATGACGCCCTGGACGGTGGACTCCAGCGCGCCGGAGACACCCTGGAGGTTGAGCAGCGTGAACAGCGCCTGGAGGGAGAACGCCCCGGCCATGGCGGCCACGACGGAGCCGCGGCCCCCGCCGAGCAGGACCCCGCCGAGCACGACGGCGGTGATGGCCTCGAACTCCAGACCGCGGCCGGCCTGGGCGGAGACGCCGGAGAAGCCCGCGACGAGCACCGCCGCCAGCGCGGCGGCCGCGCCGGAGAGCACGAACGCGAGGGTGCGCACGCGGGGGACGCGCACGCCCGCCAGGGCCGCGGCGCGTTCGCTGTCCCCGGTGGCGACGAGCGTGCGGCCGAAGTCGGAGCGCATCAGCCACACCGCGGCGGCGCCGACCACGACGCAGGCGGGCACGGCCCAGGGCAGCCAGCCGCCCGCGGTGCCGCGGCCGAACTCCCGGAAGCTCTGCGGCAGTACGCCCTTGGGGGAGCCGCCGGTCCAGTAGAAGACGGCACCTTCGAGGATGAGCATCATGCCGAGGGTGGTGATGAACGACGGCACCCGGAGCCTGGTGGTGATGAGGCCGTTGGCCAGCCCCACCACCGCCCCGGCGACCAGCAGCCCGACGGTGACGAGCAACCAGGGGGCATCCGGGTAGGAGCCGTAGAACTCGGCCCCGGCCACCACTCCGGCGGTCACCACGGCGCCGACGGAGAGGTCGAAGCCGCCGGAGACGATGACGAGGTACTGGCCCGCGGCGAGGATCACCAGCGGGGCGGCGCGTTTGACGAAGGCGAGGAAACTGTCCGGCTCGTAGAAGCCGGGGTCGGTGAGCGCCAGGGCGGCGAGCAGGACGACGAGGAGCGCGTAGACGGGAGCGCCGGTGCCCAGGCGCCGGAAGGCCCGTACGGCGGGGTTGGTCGTGGTCGCCTCGGACATGGTCGTGGTGGTCATGCGGACTGCTCCTGCCGTGGGGTGCCCGGCGCCCCGCCCCGTCCGGGCCGTCCCCGGCCACCGCGGCGAGGCCGTCCCGTGGCCCGGTCCGAGCGGGGCCGGGCGTAGAGGGCGACGGCGGCGATGATGACGACGCCGCGGACGACGTTCTTGAAGAACGGGTCGACGGCGAGCTGGTTGAAGACGCTGTCCAGCACGGAGAGGACCAGCACGCCGCCGAGGGTGCCCGTCACCCCGCCGCGTCCGCCGGCCAGGGCCGTGCCGCCGAGCACGACGGCGGCGATGGACTCCAGGTCGTAGCGGGCGTCCGTGCCCGCCCAGGGGGCCCCCGCGCCGAGCCGGGCGGCGAGGAACAGGGCGGCGGCGCCGACACACAGCGAGCACAGCACGTGCGCGAGGACGACGGTGCGTCCGGTGCGCACGCCGGACAGCCTGGCGGCGTGCTCGTCGCCGCCCGTGGCGTACATGTGGTGGCCGACGCGGGTGCGTCGGGTGATCAGCCAGGCGACGACGGTGACCGCGATCAGCAGCAGGACGGAGACGGGCAGGAAGCCGATGCGGTCGTAGCCCAGGCGCCGGAAGGAGGCGGGCACCTGGCCCGCGGGTCCGGTGTAGGTGTCCTCGATGTAGCCGCGCAGGATGAACGCCATGCCGAGCGTCGCGATGAACGCGTTGACCTTCAGCCCGGTGACGATCAGCCCGTTCGCGACGCCGACGGCGGCGGACAGCGCGAGGACCGCCAGCACGGCGGTGAGGACGCTGCCGCTCTGCATCATCTCCGCGGCGACCAGGGTGCCGAGGCTGACGAGGTACGCGACGGAGAGGTCGAGTGACCCGGTGAGGATCACCACCGACTGCCCGACCGCGACCAGGCCCAGGGCGACCGAGTTCTGGAGGATGCCCGTGACGGTGGACCGGGTCATGAAGTCGCCGCCGTCCGCGGTCACGACGATCCAGCCGACGAGGGTGACCGCGAGGGCGGCCAGCCACACGGCGACGACGGGGTCGCCGAGACGGACGCGGCCCAGGACGGTCGGTCTGCGGGTCGCGACCGGCGCCGCGGTCCCGCCGGGGACGGCCGTCATGCGGCACTCTCCTCGTAGGGGCCGGCGGTGTCGCCGGTCGCCAGTCGCATGACGTCCTCCTCGGCGGCGCCCGCGGGCAGTTCGCCCACCAGCGTTCCGTCGGCCATCACCAGGATCCGGTCACTCATCCCGATCAGCTCGGGCAGTTCGGAGGAGACGATGAGCACGGCGAGTCCCTCCCGGGCGAGTTCCCGCACGAGTGTGTGGATCGCGGACTTCGCGCCCACGTCCACACCGCGGGTCGGTTCGTCGAACAGCAGGACCCGGGGGCGGGCGGCGAGCCACTTGGCGATGACCACCTTCTGCTGGTTGCCCCCGGAGAGGTAGCGCACTTCCTGGTCCTGTCCGCGGGAGCGCAGCGCGACCCGGTCCAGCAACTCGCCGACCCCCCGCGTTCCGACGCCGGCCACGGCCCGGGTGACGAGCAGGGCGTTGTCGCGCACGGACTGACGCAGTGCCAGGCCCTCGGCCTTGCGGTCCTCGGTGACCAGCGCGATCCCGCCCCGGATGGCCTGCCGCGGGCTGCCGGGCAGCAGCGACCGGCCGGCCACGGTCATCCTGCCGTGGGTGAAGGGTGCGGCGCCGAACAGTGCCCGCACCAGCGAGGTGCGACCCGAGCCCTGGAGGCCGGCGACTCCGGTGACCTCGCCGGCGCGCAGGGTCAGCCCGATGCCGGCGAGGCGCTCGTTGCCGGCGTCGGTGACGGTCAGGAGCGGCTCGCCGATCTCCCCGGGCTCGGCGCGAGGCGGGTAGTAGGAGTGCAGCTCACGGCCGACCATGGCCCGCACCACTTCGTCGGGGCTGGTCTCGGCGGTGGTGAGGGCGGCGACCTTGCGGCCGTCCTTCAACACGGTGATGCGCTGGGAGAGGTCGAAGACCTCACGCAGGCGGTGGCTGATGTAGAGGATCCCGATGCCGCGGGCGGCGAGCCGCCGGATCAGCGCGTAGAGCAGACCCACCTCGTGGTCGGCGAGCGGTGCGGTTGGCTCGTCCATGACAAGTACGCGCACGTCAGAGGCGGCCAGCGCCTTGACGATCTCCACGGTCTGCTGCCGGGCCACCGACAGCTCCCCGACCTGGGCGCGGGGATCGATCCCGGTCTCGTCCAGCTCGGCGAGCAGCTCGGCGGTGCGCCGCTCCATCGCCCGCCGGTCGACCAGTCCGCGGCGCACCGGCTCGCGGCCGAGGAAGACGTTCTCCGCGACGGTGCGGTACGGCAGGAGGGCGAACTCCTGGTGGATGAGGGCGATTCCGGCGGCCTGTGCCTGCACGGGGTGGGAGAAGGCGCGGGCGGTTCCGTCGAGCGTGATGGTGCCCTCGTCCGGGGCGTACTCCCCGGCGAGGACCTTCATCAACGTGGACTTTCCTGCGCCGTTCTCCCCGACCAGGGCGTGGATCTCACCCTGCTTCAGGTCGAGCGACACCCCGTGCAACACCCGCGCCCCGAGGAAGCTCTTCGAGACACTGCTCATCGTCAGCATGTTCGGCAGGATTGCGACCCAACTTTGCCCTGTCAACACTTGAAGCAGGAATGTTCACAACGTCAGGGACCTAGACTTTGCCCGATCGCCGAACAAAGCATGGTCAGTAGACGTCCAGGTCTCTAAGGTTGCTATTGTGAATGTACGTTTCTCGTCGCCCCCTCTGTCGTCGGACCGCGGCTCCGCGCCGAGCCCGCCCCCGGGCCAGACGCCCGGTGAGGTGCTGGCGCTGATCAGTTCGGGCGCCGCCGTCACCCGCGCCGAGATCGCCCGGCGCACCGGACTCGCCCGGTCCACCGTTTCCCTCCGCGTCGACGCCCTGATCGCCCACGGTTTCGTCGACGAGGACACCGAGGCGCCCTCGACCGGCGGCCGCCCGCCGCGTCGGCTCTCCCTGCGCACCCACGGGCACGCCATCGCGGGCGTCGACATCGGGGCCTCCCACTGCCGGGTGGGGCTGCTGGACATCGGCGGTGCCCTGCTCGCGGCCCGCGAGGACCCGCTGAACATCGCGGACGGACCCGAGGCGGTCCTCGGGCACGTCGAGCGGACCCTGCACACGCTGCTCGAAACGGCCGACGGGACGGCCTCGCGGACGCTGCGGGCCATCGGCGTCGGCGTGCCCGGCCCGGTGGAGTTCTCCACCGGGCGCCCGGTGGATCCGCCGATCATGCCGGGCTGGCACCAGTACCCCATTCCCGAGTTCTTCGAGGAACGGTTCGGTGTCCGGGCACTGATCGACAACGACGTGAACGTCATGGCCCTGGCCGAGCAGCGCCTGGCCTTCTCCGACACGCTGCACCTGCTGTACCTGAAGGTCGGCACGGGCATCGGCTGCGGCATCGTCGCCGACGGCCGCATCCACCGGGGCGCCCAGGGTTCGGCCGGGGACATCGGGCACATCCGCGTCGGCGAGCGGGACGAGCCGTGCCGCTGCGGCAACTCCGGCTGCCTGGAGGCCATCGCGGGAGGTGCGGCACTGGCCGACCGGCTGCGGGAGCTGGGGCTGGAGGCCGCCGGGAGCCTGGACATCGTGCAGTTGGTCAGGGAAGGCAACCGTGAGGCCGTCCGGATGGTCCGCGAGGCCGGTCGCGCGGTCGGCGAGGTGCTGTCCGGCCTGGTGAACTTCTTCAACCCGGAGACGGTCGTCGTCGGCGGCGCCCTCGCCGCCGTGCACGACCAGCTCCTCGCGGGTGTCCGCGAGGCGGTCTACCGCCGGTCCAATCCGCTGGCGACCCACGTCCTGCGGATCGAACCGAGCCGGATCGGCGAGAACGGGGGGGCGATCGGCGCCGGCATCCTGGCGATCGAGCACGCCCTGTCCCCCGCACAGGTCGACCGCGCCGTCATGACGGACGCGACGGCGGTGTGAGCGCGAGGGGTGCTGGGGATCCGGAGCGCCGGGCCCACGGTCGTGCCCGCCGCAGTGCCGCCGCTCCCTCCTGAACCCGGCGGCGCACCACTCGCTCGCGTGCGTCGCGCCAGGCGGAAGGTGACCCGCCGGATGCCGAAGCCATGCCCGGCTCGGCGCACCCGGCGGGTCCCGTCACACGCTCGTTGCTACGGCCGGCTGGCCGGAGTGACCGCTTGCATGATCACCGCACCGATGGCCTCGACCGCCCGGGTGTCGTCACGCGGTGTCTGCGCGTCCCAACGGTTCCAGGTGAGGTTGAGGTCGGTGCGCCGAGCGCCCCATGCCGCGTCCGCGTTGCGCCTCATGAAGTCGTAGTACTGACCCCAGAGGTTGTTCTCGCGGACGAACTCGCCCATCCCTCGGGCGAACTCGGACTGCCAGGTCCCCTCCCGTTGCCCGTTGGTCATGATCCCGTTGACGGTGCGGTCCCGGATGACCCAGTCGACGGTCCGCCTGGCGTCGTCGAACAACGTCCCCTGGCCCTGGTTCCGGTACAGGGCCTGGGCCGCGCTGACGAAGGCGCCCGCCGAGTACACCGACTGTCCGTTCGAGCGACGTCCGTCGGCGTAGATGGTCTCGTACACACCGCCGGTCGAGCGGTCGAGCAGCCTCGCCCACACCCAGTCGAAGATCGCTCGTGCCTTGTCCAGGTATCCGCGGTCACCGGTGGACTCGTAGATCAGGCAGCCGAGGATGACCGCCGGGCTGTTGCTGAGGGCGTTCTTGTCGCGTCTGCGGATGTCCCACCAGATGCCGCCGCCGAGAGCACCGTCCCAGCCTCGGTTGTACACCCGGTCGAAGGCGTAGCGCGCCTGGTTCAGGTAGGTCCCGTTGCCGGTGATCCGGTAGCCGCGCACGAAGGCCAGCCCGGCCCAGAGCAGGTCGTCGTTGTACTCGTTCCAGTTCCAGTCGTACAGCCCGCCCGAACCTCGGTTCTGCTCCAGGAAGGTGTCGAGGAGCCGGCCGACCAGATCACGGGTTTCCGTGCGCGGGGCGCTGTCGTGCACGTCCTGCACCGCTTGGATGTCCAGCGCCTGACGCCAGAAGTAGTCCTTCTCGGAGTTGTTGAGGGACGTCCTGTAGTACCGCTGACCTCCGTTGGAGACGAGGAAGGCGCTGTTCAGCGCGGCGAAGGCCGCGTCGGTGTTGACGGTTCCCAGCGCCCCGGCGCCGGGTGCGTCCGCCGACGTGCGCTCCATCGCCGCCGCGGAACCTCGCCCGGCTGTCCCGCCGACCGCGGTGACCCCGATCGCCGTTGCTGCCGCGAGTAACGTTCTGCGTTTGATCATGTGCGTTCTCCTGGGGTGAGTATGCGGTTGATCCGGGTTCGTGGGAGTGCCTGTGGGGTTTCGCGAGCGCCCGCGGGTCCCCGCTGCCGGCGGGGTCGGGGCATCGCACCCGGACCTGGTTTCACGGTGCGCGGCCGCCCCGGCCCAGTCCGCGGGGCTGAGGGCGGTGCCGTCGCCGGCGGCCGTGGCCCGGAGGGCCGGCCGTGCGACGCCGGTTGTCCGCGTCCGTGGAGACGGCGTCGAGGCCGTCGGTGATGGACGTGCTTTTCGCCGCGAGGACCTGGCAGACGACACTGCCGTTCGTTCCGGTCTCGTCGTCCAGGCCGATGACGGCCGTGAACCGTGTGCACCTACCGCCCGGACAGACCTCGCCGCTGGAGTCCGTGTGGACGCCCGGGCCTTTCGGGCAGGTGACGCCGCCCATGGTGATGGGGCCGCTCTCGCCGGTCCCGCGGACGAAAGCAAGCACATAAGACCGCTGCCACGGGGGCCTGTCAAGGCAAATGCAACACGATGGTTACAACTTTCCCGCTGTGGTCGATGCGTTGACGCACAGGTGCACGGTGGCTAACTTCAAAGGGCGCTCCGGCGGCCGGTCGACAGAGCGCCCCCCCCCACTGTGACCAGACGTTTCAGGAGCCTCCTCCATGAAGCCACTGCGTTCTGTCGCGCCCGTCCTCGCCGGCACCCTGACATCGTTATCCGCCCTGGTCGTATGCAGGGATCCGGATCAGCGGCACGGGCAGCTGTTCGGCAGTTCCGCAACGAGTGCCCCGACGGCACGGGGTGGCGGCGCCTGGCCCGGATCGCCGCCCACGACCTGACCGGCGGCCTGCGGTACCTCGACACCGCGCGGGCCGACGCGGATGACGCACACGCCGACCGGAACGGCATCTCGACCGGGCGAAGAGGGACGGGATCCGGTTCCGGAACGGCGGCGTGATCAACGATGACCGCCTGATCAGCGATGGTGTCGGCGACGACCTCGCCGACACCGGCCAACCCCCTGGACCCGCCATCAGGGCGTCGTCCCGGGCGCCCTGACCGAGTACCACCGGGCCACCGGTGACCCCAGCCTCCTGACGACCGCACGGTTGTGGCCGACGCCGCCACCGTCCGGCTCCGGACGAACGGTGTCTGCGCGAGCCCGGCGAGGGCGACGGCAGCAGGGCGGCGGCGGGACCACCGGCTACGGCTGCCGGCAGCACGTGCTCGACCTCCTCGACGCCACCACGGGGCGAGGGGCCGAGGTGCCGTCGGCCGCCGGCAGTACCGGCCGTGGTCGGACCGGCGCCGATTCCGGAACCGTCGGGCACCGACCCGACCCCAACCGACTCCCCATCGAGGACTGACCGATGAAAAGGCTCATCGCAACTCTCTCCGCAGCATTGGCCACAGCCGCAGGCGTGCTCTGGGGCGGCGCGCCGCCCGTCTCCGCGGCCGAGCAGGCACCGGCGGTGTCCGCCATGCGCCTCATGCCCCTGGGCGACTCGATCACCGACGGGATGGGAAGCAGTACCGGAAACGGCTACCGAGGTCCGCTCTGGGACCAGTTGCGGGCCGGAGGATACGCACTCGACTTCGTGGGAACGTCCCGGGCGGGCTCCATGGCGGACCCCGACAACGAAGGCCACTCCGGCTGGCGGATCGATCAGATCGCCTCGATCGCGGACGCCTCGCTCGCCCGCTACCGGCCCAACGTCGTGACCCTGATGATCGGCACCAACGACCTGGGCCACAACTACCAGGTGCCCACCGCGTCGGACCGGCTCAACGCGCTCATCGACCAGGTGGTGGCGGCCGCGCCGGACGCGACCGTGCTGGTCGCGTCGCTGACCGTCTCCACGGTCTCCGCGATCGAGGCCAACAGAGGCGCGTTCAACCAGCGGATCCTGGCGATGGTCCAGGCGAAGCAGGCCGCCGGCAAGCACGTGCGCCACGTCGACATGGGGAGCCTGAACACGGGCGACCTGGCCGACGGTCTGCATCCGAATGACTCCGGCTACCGGAAGATGGCCGCCGCCTTCCACGACGGCATCCTGGCCGCCGACGCCGCCGGCTGGATCGGCGAACCCGTCCCCGTCGGTCGTCAGGTGCGGTCCGCCGTCGAGGGCAAGTGCATGGACGTCAACGGCGGCAGGTCCGAGAACGGAACCGCCGTCCAGTCGTGGTCCTGCAACAACACCGACGCGCAGCGGTGGACCGCCCCGGCGGACGGCACGCTAAGGGCGCTGGGCAAGTGCCTGGACGCCAGGGGAGCGGGCACGGCCAACGGCACCGAGACGGTTCTGTGGGACTGCAACGGCGGAACCAACCAGGTCTGGCAGTCCTACAACGGCGGGTATCGCAACCCGGCGTCCGGACGGTGCCTCGACCTGCCCGCGGCCTCCACCGCCGACGGCACACGACTGGTCCTGTGGGACTGCAACGGCGGAGCCAACCAGAGGTGGACGATGCAGTAGAACTGCGGCCCGGCCGCGCTGCACCAGGTCTGGCGTGCGCGCGAGACGTGCCGCGGCCGGCGGGGGCCCACCTCGTGACGCGCGAGGGCGGACGGAACGAGGTGGGCGCCGCGACGACGCGGTCGGGGCGGATCAGTTCGCGAACGGCGCCCCCGCATCGGTGGGCGTCCGGGGCAGGGTTCCCGTGCCGCCGGATGATCGGCGGCGGCACGGAACGCGTGGTGCTCCTGGACGGGCGCGAGACGTTCCCTCCGGTCTCAGACGCGCGCCTTCTGGGCGGCCACCGCGGCGGTGAGCCGCTGCTCGTTCCGCACCACGTGATTGCGCACCACCCCCAGGCGCTCCACCTCCACCTCGACCGTGTCCCCCGGCTGCAGCAGCCGAGGGGGCTTGCGGCTGTAGCCGACTCCCGCCGGGGTGCCGGTGGCGAGGAGATCGCCGGGGCGCAGGGTCAGGGTGCGTGAGATCAGGGACAGCGTCTCCCCGACCGAATAGATCATCTGGTCGGTGCGGGCGTCCTGCATGGTCTCGCCGTTGACGCGCGTCTGCAGCCGCAGGCCCTGGCTCAGGTCGCCGATCTCCGAGGCCGGCACGATCGGGCCGAGAGGGCCGGAGCGGTCCCCGTTCTTGCCCAGGGTCCACTGGGAGGTGAGCTTCTGCGCCCTGCGCGAGGTCAGGTCGTTGAAGACGGAGTAGCCGACGACCGCTGCCAGGGCTTCCTCGGGGGAGGCGTCGACGAGCGGTGCTCCGACCCAGGCGACGACCTCGCCCTCCCAGTCCAGCCCGTCCTCGTCGGAGGGCACGGGAACCTCTGCCCCGTCCACGGTCAGCGACTGCGTCCACCGGGCGAACAGCGTGGGATACGGCGGCAGTTCCTGGTCGCGGTAGCTGCCTTCCGCGACGTGCTGGAGGTAGTTGAGCCCGATGCACAGAACGCGCGCGTCAGGGAGTACCGGGGGAACCTGCTCCACCGCGGTGGTGGCGAGCGTCGGACCGGCGGGCGGCCGGGAGAGGCAGCCCTCCGGATCGGCCCAGAAGTCCACCAGCGAAGCGACGACGGTGACGCGGTCGCCCTGGTCGGACAGGACGGCGACCTCCACGTCGGAACCGGGGTTCGGGCGCCTGATGCCCACTATTCTCACTTGTCTTCCCTTCCTGGGCCCCGGGGCTCTCCCCGGAGCGTGTCCTGGCGCCGGCCCGCATGCCGCCGAGGGCGGCCTGCCGGTCAGACGGCGTGCTCCGCGCCGGACGAGCCGGTGTGGTCGTGTTCGAGGTGGTGCTGGATGAGCAGGT
>NZ_JBHMCY010000105.1:0-10580 GCF_042430725.1 Streptomyces cinereospinus
CCCGCGCCCGCGGCGGCAGCCGGGACTCGCGCGCGGGGGCCGGCTCCTGCGCGGTGGTGCGTACGGCGGCCAGCACCCGGTCGCGCAGCGCGGCCGGCGCCGGGGCGGCCGTGGACCAGGCGAGGCGCACCGCGTCCTCGGCGAGCGCCCGCGCCTCCCGCGCACAGCGTTCGCAGCGCGCCAGGTGCCGCGCGAAGCGGGCGCGCTCACCGGGTTCGAGGGCGTCAAGGGCGTAGGGCGCGGCCAGGCCGTGCGGGTCGCCGCCCCCGCGCAGACGGTCGAGCAGGTTCATGCCGTGCCCCCCTCGGCGCCGGGGGTGCGGACGGTCCGGGAAGCTCACGCGACTCCTCCGAGGCACTCGCGCAGCCGGGTCAGTCCGTCGCGCATCCGGGTCTTGACCGTGCCGAGCGGCAGGGAGAGCCGTTCGGCCACTTCACGGTAGGTGTAGCCGTCGTAGTAGGCGAGGGTGACGGACTCCCGCTGGAGGGCGGTGAGCCGGTCCAGGCACCGGCGCACCCGCTCCCGTTCGAGTCCGGCCTCCACCTCCTCGGCGACCTGGTCGAAGGCGGGCGTCCCGGCCCGCAGGGCCTCGCGCCGCTCCCGCTCGCCCGCCGCGCGGGCGCTGCGCACCCGGTCGACGGCGCGGCGGTGGGCCAGCGTGAAAATCCAGGCCAGGGCACTGCCGCGGGCGGGGTCGAAGCGGGCGGCGGACCGCCACAGTTCGAGCAGCACCTCCTGGGCCACCTCCTCGGACTGCGCCGGATCCCGTACCACTCGCGTGACGAGCCCGAACACCGGTGCGGACACCAGTGCGTACAGCTCCTCGAACGCTCGCTGGTCCCCGCTCGCGACGCGGATCAGCAGTCTGTCCGCCTCCACGCGCTCCCCCTCTCCCCGGCCGTACCCGGGCCGTCCCGTGACATCAGTCGTCCGCACCGCACCCACCTCCGGACGGGAGTACGGACCAGCGTGCCGAAAACGCGGGCCGGGCCGCGGGCGAATCTGTTCCCTCCCGCGACCGATCCGCTCCGGCGCCGGCGCCGGACCCCCGGTGACAGCACGTCGGCACGGAGGGCGGACGGCGTGACAGCCTCGCCGAGATGCCGGCGGCCCGGGCCGGACCCGACGCCGAACGGCTCGGTGCGCGCGTGGGCCGGGCGGCGGTGCGCGGCCGCCGCCCGGGACGGCGAACTCACCGTCGGCGGACGCCCGGTGCCCGGTTCGGACTGCTGCTCGTCGTCGCCTGCGGTGCCGGGCCGGCGCCCGCCCTCAGCGCCGCCGGTTTCTCCGTGGCCGGGTTCGGGGCCGGCGCCGGCCGCGCCCTGGCCCGGCGGCCGCGCTGGACCGCCGCTCCCCCGGTCGCGCTGGTCCGCCGTACCGCGCCGGCGGGTGCCGCGTGCGCTGTCGTGGCCCTGGGCGCCGGCCTGGTGCTCAGGGGGCCGCGTCCGCATTCGGGTGAGCTACTTTGGGGAGAAATCAGACGAGACATCACCCGCGGCTGCGAAGGGGGGCGCCGTGTCCGTGCAACCGGGCAGTGAACGCGTGATCGCCGGACGCTACCGCCTGCTGTCCCCGCTCGGCGAGGGCGGCATGGGCACCGTGTGGCGGGCCCGCGACGAGCTGCTGCACCGCGAGGTCGCCGTCAAGGAGGTGCGCGCCCCGGCGGGGCTGCCCGCCGCCGACGTGGAGCGGATGTACGCCCGCCTGGAACGCGAGGCCTGGGCGGCGGCCCGGGTCGCGGACCGCAACGTCGTGACGGTGTACGACGTGGCCACGGAGGAGGAGCGGCCCTGGATCGTGATGGAGCTGGTCCGCGGCGTCTCCCTGGCGGACCTGCTGGACGCCGAGGGCCCGCTGGCGCCGCGGCGCGCGGCGCACATCGGCGCCGAGGTGCTGTCCGCGCTGCGCGCCGCGCACGCGGCCGGGGTGCTGCACCGGGACGTGAAGCCGGCCAACGTCCTGCTGTCGGACGACGGCCGGATCGTGCTGACCGACTTCGGCATCGCGACGGTCGAGGGCAGTTCGGCGCTGACGATGACCGGCGAGGTCGTCGGCTCGCCGGAGTTCCTCGCGCCGGAGCGGGCGCTCGGCCGCACGCCGGGCCCGCGGTCCGACCTGTGGTCGCTGGGCGTGCTGCTGTACGCGGCGGTCGAGGGCCACTCCCCCTTCCGGCACGACACCCCGCTGAGCACCCTGCGCGCCATCGTGGACGACGCGCTGCCGCCGCCGCGCCGGGCCGGGCCGCTCGTCCCGGTCATCGAGGGGCTGCTGCGCAAGGACCCGGCAGCGCGGCTGTCGCCCGAACGCGCCGAGCGGGATCTGCGGGCGATCGGCGCCGGGGGCACCGCCTCCGCTGACGCCGGCGCCCCCCGCGCGCACACCGCGCCGACGACGCCGTACACCCCGTACCCGCCGACGCTCGCCGCCCACCGGGGGCCGCGCTCCGGCACCGGGCGGCCCGGGCCGGCCACCGCCGCGGCGGACACCGGGCGGCGCCGGGACCGCCGGGCCGTGGCCGCGCTGGTCGCGGGCGTCGCGGCGCTGGGGCTGGCGGTCGGCGGGCTGACGTACGCGCTGCTCGACGACGACGGCGGCGGCGGGGACGGCGGCACGGCGGGGGACACCACCACCTCCGCCCCGCAGGTCCCGCGGCCGGCGGGGACGGCGGGGACGGCGGGGACGGCGGAGCCGACCCCGCGGGAGGAGACCGCCACCGACGACGAGACCGGCACCCCGAGCGAGACGCCGTCGCCCAGGCCGGCACCGCAGACGGTGGCCGTGAGCCTCTCCGGCGACCGCACGGACTACACCGGCCCCTGCCCGCCCCCGGACGACCGGGCGCCCGTGTTCACGGCGACCTTCACGGTGGGCCGGCTGCCGGCCGAGGTGGACTACCGGTGGGTCACCCGGGACGGCGAGGTGATCGATCCGGGATGGCAGACGCTGTCGTTCCCGGAGGGCGGCAGCCGGACCGGGCGGGACCGGGTCGTCGTCACGGCGTACGACGAGGGCGGGACCTACGAGAACGCGATCGGCGTCGAGGTGCGCGAGCCGGCGCACACCGCGTCCGAGGCGGTGGCGTTCTCGGTGACGTGCGAGGCGGAGACCCCGGCCGACGGGGCCTCCCCCTCGCCTTCGCCTTCGCCGACTCCGTGAGGGTCAGGCGACGTTGTCGAACACCGGCAGGTAGCCGCCGGACTGTCCGCCCGCGGTGGGGTGGTAGGACTCGCCGATGCTGAGCCAGTTGACGCTGTGCAGCCAGGAGGAGCCGGAGCAGATCTCGTGGCCGGTGAAGGTGGTGCGGACGTCACCGAAGGTGAAGCCGTAGTTCCGGGCGCGCTTCTCGATGGCGGTGTTGAGGTGGTCGGAGGCGTCGTTGATGGCCTTGCGCTTGGTCTCGGACAGGCCCAGGCAGGCCTGGCCCAGCTGGTAGAAGCGGGGGTAGCCGAGCACGACGACGTGGGCCGAGGGGGCCTTGCCGCGGATCGCCGAGTAGACCGAGTCGAGCTTGCCGGGAAGCGTGGTGTCGACGTACGCCCGGGCGGTGTTGATGCGGGACAGGCACGTGCTGTCGGACTGCAGGACGCACGTCGTCATGACGTCCGCGAAGCCGGCGTCGTTGCCGCCGACACTGATCGAGACCAGTCCGGTGCTCGCGTCGAGGGGCGCCAGCTGGCCGGCCAGAACGTCATCCGTTCGGGCGCCCGAGCAGGCCGTGAAACTGAAGGACGAGGGTGAGTTGGCGGCGGCCCAGAGGTACGGGTACGCGCGCGTGCTGCGCCTGCAGTCGCCGCTGGAGCCGATGTAACCGCCCGCGCCGACGCCGGAGGAGTAGGAGTCGCCGAGCGCCGCATAGCCGGTGGCGGCGGTTTCCGAGGCCTGGGCCGACGCGGCGCCGGTGAACGCCGCCGTGACGGCGAGGAGGAGCGAGCCGAGGGACAGGACAAGTCGGGAACGTCTCATGGAACCTCCCTTTAGCAGGATCTCTGCCTCAACCGTGGTACCAACCACGCGTGTTGAGCGGAAGCGTCCATGCCAAATCTTTTCCCCAAGACCCGGCGCATATCTGTTCGTTCATCACCCGTTCGATTGCGTGCCCATGACAGATTTGTTGACAGATCGTCAACTGTATTGTCCCGCCTCGGCGGGCGGCCCAGGCTGTACCGCAGCCCCGGGCGGTACGCGACGCCCCGGGCCGTGTGCGCGACGACGCGCGCACCCCCCACATGCGCGCGCCCCGACCACGGGCGCGCGCCGCCTGGAGAGGACACCCTCGCAATGGCACCACTGCGTCTCAGGACGGTCCGGTTCGCCACGCTGTCCGGCCTGGCGGCCGCCGCCCTGGTCGGCGGGCTCACCGCACTGCCCGCCCAGGCCGCCCCGGCCGAGGGCACGGTCCTGGCGGCCGGCTCCCCCACCGCCGTCAAGGACAGCTACATCGTCACCCTGAAGAAGGACGCCGGCCTCAAGGCGGCGTCGACCTCGGGCAGGGACCTGGTCGAGGAGTACGGCGGCTCGGTCAACCGCACGTTCGGCACGGCGCTGAACGGCTACACCGCCACCCTCTCCGCGACCGAGGCGAAGAGACTGGCCGCCGACCCGGCCGTGGCCTCCGTCGAGCAGAACCAGCGCGTCCGGCTCGCCGCCACCCAGTCCAACGCCCCCTGGGGCCTGGACCGCATCGACCAGACCTCGCTTCCGCTGTCCGGCACCTACACCTATCCGGACAGCGCGGGCTCCGGCGTGACCGTCTACGTCATCGACACCGGCGTGCGCATCACCCACGCGCAGCTCACCGGCCGGGCCGCCTACGGCTACGACGCCGTCGACGGCGACACCACCGCCTCGGACGGCAACGGCCACGGCACCCACGTGGCCACCACGGTGGCGGGCACCACGTACGGAGTCGCCAAGCGGGCGCGGATCGTGGCCGTCCGGGTGCTGGACAACAACGGCTCGGGCACCACGGCGGGGGTGATCGCGGGCATCGACTGGGTGACGCGGAACCACTCCGGGCCGTCGGTCGCCAACCTGTCGCTCGGCGGCGGCGCCTCCACCGCGCTGGACACGGCCGTACGCAACTCCATAGCCAGCGGCGTGACCTACGCGGTCGCCGCGGGCAACAGCAACACCAGCGCCTCCTCGGCGTCCCCCGCCCGGGTCGCCGAGGCCCTCACGGTCGGCGCCACCACCAGCACGGACGCGCGGGCGAGCTACTCCAACTACGGCTCGGCGCTGGACCTCTTCGCCCCCGGCTCGTCCATCACGGCCGGCTGGCACACCGGCGACACCGCGACCAACACCATCTCCGGCACGTCGATGGCGACCCCGCACGTGGCGGGCGCGGCCGCGGTCTACCTGGCGGGCCACACCTCGGCCACCCCGGCCCAGGTGGCCTCGGCCCTGGTCGGCGGCGCGTCCAGCGGCGTGGTCACCGGCCCCGGTTCGGGTTCGCCGAACCGGCTGCTGAAGATCGTTCCGTGACGCGGACGAGCCTGATGTGACAGGTCGTTCCCCGGGGGCGGGCATCGCCTCCGGGGAACCTCCGTCCGGGCCGTGGACAGCGCCTTCTGTCGTGCTCGTGGCGGTCCTGCTGGTCTGGTTCCGCGCCCCGCGCGCTCCGGACGCGGCTGCGCCCCGGCGAGGCGGAGGCGGCGCCGGCCGGCGGGAGCGGGTGGTGCCGCTGCTGGTGGTGGGCGGCCTGTTCGCGGCGACCGTCCCGGCCCACGGGGGCCGCCGCCGGGAAGCGTGCCGATCGGGGTCGCCACCGGGGACGCGACGGCCGCCGACCCGCCGAGCAGCGCGGCACGCCACCGGCGCCTCGCTCCCGTGTTCGCCGCATGACGTCCCTCGCGGCGACAGGAACGGCGGGGGCTGAGGCAGACGTCGTACAGGTGCGGCTGCACGGCCGGGCGTAACGGGGCACAGCGGGAGAAAGGGCGTGCGGCCGACACTCCGCGCGCACCGTGGAAACCGGGTGCACGCGGGGCCCGCGTGCCCGATCATGGCGGCATGTCTGCGAACCCACACGACGCTCTGCCGATCCGGCTCCACGTCGACGACAGCGACTCGCCGTCCGACGTCGTCGACGCGCTGTTCCTCGGCCGCTTCGCGACGGGCGAGCAGCCGTACTCGCACGCGGCGAACATCGACCGGGTCCGGTCCGGGGCGACGCTGCTGCCGGCCGGCGCGCGCGTGCTGCGCATGGCCCGCGACGACGACCGCAGCGCCACGCTCGCGGAGGGCGACGGCTGGACCCTGCTGGTCTCCCGCTGGAACCGGGGCGCGGACGTCACGGTGACGGCGACCAGCGCCGACCTGGCGAAGAAGGTGCTCGACCAGGCGACGGACGGCGCGGCGGACGAGCCGGAGCCGCAGCCGGAGAACGTGACGATGGGCTTCTGGTACGTCTCCCCCCGGCGCGGCCCGCACCGCACCACCCGGCAGATCTCGGCGGGCACCTGGGACGAGGTGCGCCCCAACTACACCGCGCCGGTCGCGGACGCCATGGACCGGCTGATGAGGACCACCCCGCAGGACATCGCGGGCCGGCTGCTGCTGCTGCACGGCCCGCCGGGCACCGGCAAGACCTCGGCGCTGCGCACGCTGGCCCGCTCGTGGCAGGAGTGGTGCCAGGTGGACTGCGTCCTGGACCCGGAGCGGCTGTTCAGCGACGTGGGCTATCTGATGGACATCGCGATCGGCGAGGACGACTCCACCGGCAAGGGCCGCTGGCGGCTGCTGCTGCTGGAGGACTGCGACGAGCTGATCCGCGGCGAGGCCAAGCACACGGCGGGGCAGGCGCTGTCGCGGCTGCTGAACCTGACGGACGGGCTGCTCGGCCAGGGCCGCAACGTACTGGTCGGCGTCACCACCAACGAGGACCTCGAACGCCTGCACCCGGCCGTCGTCCGCCCCGGCCGCTGCCTGGCCCGCATCGAGGTGGGGCCGCTGACCCGGCCGGAGGCGGTCGCCTGGCTGGGCACCGAGGAGGGCGTCGGCCGGGAGGGGGCGACGCTGGCCGAGCTGTACGCGCTGCGCCGGGGCACGTCCCCGACGGCGCTGCCGGAGCCGCGGGGCGGGTCGGAGGCGGGGCTGTACCTGTGACGGGCCGTCCGGCCGGTGCTTCGATGGACGTATGACCCTGTTCGTCGGCACGTCGGGGTGGCAGTACAAGGACTGGCGCGGGCTGCTGTACCCGGACGGCTGTCCCACCCGGCTGTGGCTGGAGGAGTACGCCGCGGGCTTCGCCACGGTCGAGGTCAACAACGCGTTCTACCGGCTGCCGGCGCGCGAGACCTTCGCGGCGTGGCGCGAGCGGGTGCCGCCGGACTTCGTGGTCGCGGTCAAGGCCAGCCGCTACCTGACGCACATCAAGCGCCTGAAGGAGCCGCAGGAGCCGGTGCACCGCCTGATGGCCCACGCGTCCGGCCTCGCCGGCCGCCTCGGCCCCGTCCTGCTCCAGCTCCCGCCGACCCTGCGCGCGGACCCCTCGCTGCTCGACGCCTGCCTGGCCTGCTTCCCCGCCGGTACGAGGATCGCGGTCGAACCCCGCCACGACTCGTGGTGGACGCCGGAGGTGGCGGAGGTGCTGCGGTCCCGGCGGGCGGCCCTGTGCTGGGCCGACGTCCGCGCCCGCCCGGTGACGCCGCTGTGGCGCACCGCCGACTGGGGCTACGTCCGCTTCCACCAGGGCC
This sequence comes from Streptomyces cinereospinus, assembly GCF_042430725.1. NCBI lineage: Bacteria > Bacillati > Actinomycetota > Actinomycetes > Kitasatosporales > Streptomycetaceae > Streptomyces > Streptomyces cinereospinus. Next base: position 7,698 of record NZ_JBHMCY010000105.1, read on the forward strand.
GCGCCCGGCCCTGGCCGCGCTACGGCCGCCGGTCCCTGCGGACCTGGCTGGACCGCACCGCCGCCGCCTGGTCCGACACCGAGGACGTCTACGCCTACTTCAACAACGACCCGGGCGGGGCGGCGGTGGCGGACGCGGTGGCCTTCGCGGAGCTGGCGGCCCGGGCGGGTCGACGGGTCACCCGCACGCCGGGGGGCCTGGCGGTCCGGCGCTGAAACCGGCGGTCCCCGCAGGCCCGGTTCACGCCCCGTAGGCCGCCCGCAGCGCGTCCCGTACGGCGTCCAGGGCCGCCTCCTCGCCGAGCCCGAGCCTGCGCACCCGCTCGGCGTAGGCCTGGGCCGCCTCCGCCGCCGCCCGGTCCGCCGCCGCCCCCGCCGCGGCGACGAACGTGCCGTTGCGCCCCCGCGTCTCGATCACGCCGTCCGTCTCCAGCGCCCGGTAGGCCTTCGCCACCGTGTTGGCGGCGAGCCCCAGCGACTCGGCCAGTCCCCGCACGGTCGGCAGCCGGTGTCCCACCGGCAGCGCGCCCGACCGGGCCTGCGCCGAGATCTGCGCCCGCACCTGCTCGAACGGCGGCGCCGCCGCGCCCTCATCGATGTCGATCTGCAAGCTCACCCGGCCGATTCTCCCGTACCGGCGGCAAAATGGGAGGCACCCCGGCCCGGCCCCGCGTAACGTCCCGGCCCATGACCGTGATCGTGCGCGATCTGCGCCCCGGGGAGCGGGCCGACACCGAGGCGTTCGCCCGGGTGCGCCACCTCGCCCTGCCCTGGACGGTGTCCACCCCGGACTCCGTCGCCCACGCCGTCACCCACGCCCATCCCGCCGCGCACCACCGCTCACTGGTGGCCGAGCTGGACGGCGAGGTCGTCGGCACGGCACAGGTGGGCATCGCCCACGACAGCCCGCAGCCGGGCCAGGGTTCCCTCAACGTCTACGTGGATCCGCGGCGCACCCGCCGCGGCGCGGGCTCGCTGCTGGTCCGGGCCGCCGAGGAGCACCTGGCCGCGCACGGGGCGACGCGGCTCTTCGCCTGGGTGCTGGACGAGCCGGCCCACCGGGCCTTCGCCGAGCGGCACGGCTACCGCCCGAGCCGCTCGGCGCACTTCCTGCGCCTGGGCCTCGCGCACCGCGCGCTGCCGCCGCCGCGCACCCCGCCGCCCGGCGTCGAGCTGCGCACCGCGGCCGACTACGCGGACGACCCGCGCCCGGTGTTCGCGCTGGACGCGGAGGTGACGGCGGACGAACCCGGTGACGTGGCGGCCGAGTTCACGGACTACGAGGCCTGGCTCGCCGAGACCTGGGACCACCCGCTGCTCGACCGCGACCTGACCTCCGTGGTGGTCGCCGAGGGCCGGCCCGTCGCCTTCAGCGCGGCCTGCACGGACGGCGCCACCCGGTACGCCACCGCCATGACCGGCACCGCCCGCGCCTTCCGCGGCCGAGGTCTGGCCAAGCTCGCCAAGAGCGACTCGCTGCACCGCGCCCGGGCCGCCGGGTACACGGAGGCGTTCACGGGCAACGACGCGGGTAACAGTGCCATGCTGGCGATCAACAGGTGGTTCGGGTACGAGATTCGCGCGACGGAGGTGCGCCATGTCCGGCAACTCGGCTGAACCGAACACCGTGGTGGAGGTCGTCCTGGTCAAGGCGGGCCGGACGAAGATCCGTTACCCGGCGGAGCTGCTCCGGGACGACGGCACCCGGATCGTGGTCCGCGCGCCCTTCGCGGGCGCCGGCGTGCGCGACTTCGGCTTCGTGCGCTTCGAGCCCGGTGACGTGTTCACCGAGTACTACTGGCGGGACCGCTGGTACGCGGTGATGGAGGTCCGCGACCCGTCCGGCGTCCTCAAGGGCTGGTACTGCGACATCGCCCGCCCGGCGGTGCTGTCCGGCGCCGAGCTGGTCGTGGAGGACCTCGACCTGGACCTGTGGCGCTCCGCCGACGGCACGGACGTGCGTCGGCTGGACGAGGACGAGTTCGCGCAGAGCGGCCTGACCGGGACGGACCCGGACGCGGCCCGCGCGGCCCTGGCGGCCCTGGACGAGCTGGAGGCGCTGGCCCGGGGCGAGCACTTCACGTCCCTGCTCGGTGACGGGGGGTGACACCCGGCGCGGGTGGCCGAATCGTGACGGGCGCCACAGACATAACGGAAGCGATGAGGAATTCTCCCCGAACCGGTCTACCTCCGTGAGAACACGGAACACGGTAGGCCCAGAAGGAGGCAGCCATGCGCCGAGTGACCGTGCACAAGCCCCCGCGCAAGACGGACGCCCGACGGCTCCGCGAGGAGGCCGACGAGCCCACCTGCGAACGCCGCCCCGAGGTGCGCAAGGACATCGCCCGCGTCTGGTGGCCGGTCCCGTGACGCCGGGACCGGCGCGCGAGGTCGGGGAACACGGCCGCCCGAGCCCGGCCTGAGCACTCCCTCAGGGACCACGAGGATCTCCTCGGACCGCCCTCGGCAGCGGTTCGGCGGCTTTGCGGGGCCTCGCTTCGGAACACCGCCACGGGTTCCGCCCGGGCTTCCGCCCCCGGTGACCGCCACGAGGAGTTCCCCTGTGCCCGCACGCCGCAAGGCCGTCGTCGCCGCCCGCTCGCCCTGACCGCGCTGTCCGCCGCGCCCGCCGCCGCGCACGGCTCGATGGGCGACCCGGTCAGCCGGGTCGCCCAGTGCCATGGGTCGTACACGTTCAGGTACCGTGCCTGACCGCGCCGCACACGGGCACCTTCACGGTGTGTCTCACCGAGTCCGGTCATGACCCCGCCCAGCCGCCCGGCTGGGACGACCTGGACCTGGCGAAGCCGGTGGCGACGGCCACCGGCCCGGCCGCCTCGGACGGTTTCTCCGCCTTCCCCGGCACCCTCCCGGGGCGCTCCGC
>NZ_JBHMCY010000105.1:10676-19285 GCF_042430725.1 Streptomyces cinereospinus
CCCACCGGCGAACAGATCGCGGCCGGCACCGAGCACTCCGCCGTGGAGGCCCCGGCCGCCTCGGACGGTTTCTCCGCCTTCCCCGGCACCCTCCCGGGGCGCTCCGGCAGGCACGTCCTGTACGCGATCCGGCAGCGGCGCGGACCCCGGGTACGAGCGACGGCGGCACCGAATCCGCGGCGCCCGTGCCCGCCCCGCCACCTCCGCCCCCCACCGGCGAACAGATCGCGGCCGGCACCGAGCACTCCGCCGTGGAGGCCCCGGCCACGACCGCGGCACCGGCCGCGCGGACCGGCGCCGCCCCGGACGCCGACGAGGGCGTCCGCCCCGGGCACCGGCGCGGACGCCCTCCCGGACACCGCCTCGGCCAACCGGCCGGAGGCCGCCGCGGCCGGGGTCCGGGAGAGCCTCGCCGAGACCGGCGGCGACAGCGGCACGACGTACATCGCCGTCGCCGGCGCGGCCGCGCTGGCGCTCGGTTCGGCGGCCCTGTTCACGCCGGTGCGCCGGCGTGCGGCGAGCGGCGGCCGGCACGCCGCCGCCCCGGGGACCCGGGGCCCGGCCGGCGGCTCAGGCCGGCCGGGCCCCGGCACGGCGCGCGGGACGCGGGACGCGGGGCCTACGCCGCCAGCGACCCCGGGATCACCGCCCGCGGCCCGAACTTCGCCCGCGCGCGGTCGGCGACCTCCTCGATCCGGCGGACCTTCTCGTCCGCCGGGTCGAAGGTGAGCTGGTGGGCGGCCTGCTCGGCGGGCGCCAGCCCCTCCACGCGCAGGGCGAGAGCCCGGACCCGGGCGCGCTGGAGGCCGAGCGCCTCGTACACGCCGTACGCCGCACGCGTCAACTCCGGTGAGTGCGCGGTCGGTTCCCGCAGGGTGCGGCTGCGGGTGGTCGAAGAGCGGTCGGCGTAGCGGACGGTGAGGGTCAGGGTGTGGCAGACCTTCTCCACGGCGCGCAGCCGGGCTCCCAGTTCCTCGGCGGCCGAGAGCAGGGCGCGGCGGTGCCGCTCCGGGTCCACCTCGTCGCGCGGGAAGGGCCGTTCGGCGGCCAGCGAGCGCGACACGCCGTTCGGCACCACCCGGCCGCGGTCGACGCCGTTCGCCTTCTCCCGCAGTTCACGGCCCGCCTTCGCGCCGATCAGCCGCTGGAGCGTGGACAGCGGTGCGGCCGCCACCCGGCCGAGGGTGTCGAGACCGTACTCGCACAGCGTGCGGGCGGTCGCGGGCCCGACGCCGGGCAGCACGGCGACGGGCTTGCCGGCGAGGAACTCCGCGACGCCGTCCGGCTCCCCGGGCACCGCGCAGGTCACCCCGGGCTCGGCGTACCGCAGCGCCACGCGGGCCGCCATCGGGCCGGGCCCGGCGCCGATCGCGCAGTCGACGCCGTGATGGGCGAGCGCGCGCACCCGGATCACCGAGGCCAGTTCCACGGCGCTGCGCCCGAAGTACCGCTCGGCGCCGCCCAGGTCGGCCAGCGCGCCGTCCGGCGGCAACGCCTCGACGACCGGTGTGAACTCCTCCAGCAGCCCCAGCAGCTGGGGCAGGGCCGCCTCGTGCGTCGGCGGCAGCTGGAAACGTACGCAGAGGATGGTCATCCCGCACTCCCCGGACTCTGGTGCCACAACTTCCTTGCCTTCGAAGGTCCTCGCGAGACCTCGTCGCCCGCGGGGCGCAGATCGGCCCAGGGGTGCATCTCGTATCCCGTGGGCATGCGGATCCTGCGATCCCCCGTGCCCTTCCGGTCGCCCGTCTTCCCCGCGTCCCCGCCCTCCCCGGTGTCCCCGCTCCGCCTCGGCTCCCCCGTCTCCCCCGCGCCCGCCGTCTCCCGCCGGCCGCCCTCGGCCGCCCGCCGGTCCTCCATCGGGTCGCGGGCCGCGGAGCCGGCCGGTGCGGGCAGCCCGTCGGAGCCGGCCAGCCGGCGGCGCGCCGGGCCGTCGCCGTTCTCACCGGCGGACCCGGCGGACCCGGCGGACCGGGCGCCCGCGCCGCGCGTGTCCGCGAGCCGGGCCGCGACGCCCTCCAGCCCCTCCTCCCGGCGCACCTCCAGCAGTTCCGCGAGGTTCCAGGCGGCGGCCCCCACCACGCTGAAGCTGCGCGGCCCGCGCCGCTGCACCACCCCGCGCACCAGCAGCAGCCAGGAGTGGAAGACGGTGTGCGCGCAGGCGGCGTGCGAGTCGTCGAAGAAGGCGAGGTCGACCAGTCCCGTACCGTCGTCCAGGGTGGTGAAGATGACCCGCCTGCCGGACCGGACCGGCGGTGTCTGCGTGGCCGCCTTGGCGCCCGCGACCAGCACCGTCTCACCGTGCCGTACATCGCTCAGCCGCCGCGCCGGCACCACGCCCAGTTCGTCGAGGAACCTGCGGTGGTCGTCCATCAGGTGATGGGAGGCGTCCATGGAGAGCACGCCCAGCTCGGCGCTGAGCCGCTCCGCCGCGGACAGGTCGGGCAGCCCGGCCGGCGCGGTCCTGCGCCCGCCGGCCAGCGGGAGCTGGTCCCCGCCCCGGCTGCGGGCGGCCCGGTGCAGCTCCGTCAGGTGCAGTTGCAGGTCACGGCGGTTGGCGCCGAAGGCGTCCAGGGCGCCGACCTGGGCCAGCCGCTGCGCCAGCGGCCTGCTGGGCCGGGCCCGCTCCCAGAAGTCCACCAGCGAGGCGTACGGCTGCCCGTCCGCGACGCGTGCCGCCTCGGCCTCGCTGATGCCGTGCACGTCGGAGAGGGCCAGCCGGAGCCCCCACACCCCAGATTCAGACACCAGTTCGACCTTGTGTGCGACCCCGGACTTGTTCACGTCCAGCGGGAGGATCGGCACCCCCCGCCGCCGCGCGTCCGCCAGCAGCAGCCGCTTCGGATACATCCCGGGGTCGTGCGTGAGCAGCCCCGCGTAGAAGGCGGCGGGGTGATGCGCCTTCAGCCAGGCCGACTGGTACGTCGGCACGGCGAAGGCGACCGCGTGCGCCTTGCAGAAGCCGTACGAGCCGAACGCCTCGACGATCTCCCAGGTCCGCCGGATCGTCTCCGCGTCGTAGCCGCGCCCCGCCGCGTGCTGCGCGAACCACACCTTGATCCGTCCCTGCGACTCCGGGTCGGACAGCCCGCGCCGCACCCGGTCGGCCTCGGCGCGACCGCAGCCGGTCATGATGTCGACGATGTGGATGACCTGCTCGTGGAAGACGACCACCCCGTACGTCTCCCTCAGCGGCCCCTCCAGATCCGGGTGCGGACAGCGCATCGGCGCCCGCCCGTGCCGCGCCTCGATGAACGGCCGCACCATGTCGGCGGCGACCGGCCCGGGCCGGAAGAGCGAGATGTCCACGACCAGGTCGTGGAAGGTGGCCGGCTGCAGCCGTCCGACCAGGTCCCGCTGCCCCGGCGACTCGATCTGGAAGCAGCCCAGCGTCTCGGTCGAGCGGATCAGGCCGTACGTCGCCGGATCGCCGTCCGGCAGCGCGTCCAGGTCGATCCGCCTCCCCGTCGCCCGCCGCACCTCCGCGACGGCGTGCGCCATCGCCGACTGCATCCGCACGCCGAGCACGTCCAGCTTGAGCAGCCCGAGATCCTCGACGTCGTCCTTGTCGAACTGCGACATGGGCAGCCCCTCGCCGCTGGTCGGCATGACCGGCGTACGGGACAGCAGGGAGGCGTCGGACAGGAGCACCCCGCACGGATGCATCGCGACCCCGCGCGGGAGCGCGTCCAGCGCCTCGACCAGCTCCCACAGCCTGCCGTGGCGCTCCCTCTCGCCCGCCGGCTGCCGGAGTTCGGGCAGCTCGTCGAGGGCGGCGCGGGCGTCCCGCGCGCGGATGTGCGGGAAGGACTTGGCGAGGCGGTCGATCTCGGCGGGGTCCAGGGACAGGGCCGCGCCCACGTCCCGGATGGCGTGCCGGACGCGGTACGTCTCCGGCATCGCGACCGTCGCGACCCGCTCGGCGCCGAACCGGCCGATGATCGCCCGGTAGACCTCCAGACGGCGCGCGGACTCCACGTCGATGTCGATGTCCGGCAGGACCAGGCGGCGCTTGGACAGGAAGCGCTCCATCAGCAGCCCGTGCTCGACGGGGTCGGCGTGGGCGATGCCGAGCAGGTGGTTGACGAGGGAACCCGCGCCGGAGCCGCGGGCGGCGACCCGGATGCCCCTCGCGCGCACGTCGTCGACGACCTGCGCGACGGTGAGGAAGTAGGTGGCGAAGCCGTGGTGGGCGATGACGTCCAGCTCGTCGTGCATCCGCTCCCAGTACGCGCGCCGCCCGGCGTAGCCGTGCCGCAGCATCCCCGCCGCCGCCCGGGAGGCGAGCACGCGCTGCGCGCTGCGCCGGTCCGCGCCGACCAGGTGCGGCTCGGGGAAGTGCACGGTGCCGATGCCGAGGTCGTCCTCGGGGTCGACCAGGCACTCGGCGGCGGTCGCCTGGGTCTGCTCCAGCAGCCGGTGTGCGGTGCCCCGCCCGAAACCCGCGGCCTCCACGACCCGCTCGGCCACGCCGAGCATGCCGCCCGCGTCCTTCAGCCAGGCCTCGCCGGAGTCCAGCTCCTTGGCCGGGTCGATCGGCACCAGGCGGCGGGCGGCGTCCAGCACGTCGGCGACCGGCCCCAGGCCGGGGTCGGCGTACCGGACCGCGTTGCTGAGCACGGGCCGCACCCGCTGCTCGGCGGCGAAGCCGACGGTACGGGCGGCCAGGCGCAGGGAGCCGGGGCCGGTGCCCGTACGGCCGTGCCAGACGGCCTCCAGGCGCAGGGCGTCGCCGTAGACCTCCCGCCAGGGGGCGAGGAGCTTCGCGGCGCGGTCCGGGCGGCCCGCGGCGAGCGCGCGGCCGACGCCGGAGTCGGGGCCGAGCAGGACGGTGAGGCCGTCGGCGCGATTGGCGGACCAGGGCAGCAGGGGCGTGCCGTCGCCCTGCCGCGCCGCTGTGACGATCCCGCACAGGCCGGCCCAGCCCGCCGCGCCGTCCCGGGCGAGGAAGGTGACGCGCGGTGTCGACTCGTCGATGAAGGCACCGCCGCGCACGGGGGTGCGGCGCCGCCCGTCCCGCCGCGCCCGCCCGGGCTCGGGCTCCGCCACCGCCAGCTCCGCCCCGAACAGCGGACGGACGCCCGCCTTCGCGCAGGCCTTGGCGAAGCGGACGGTGCCGGCGAGGGTGTCGCGGTCGGTGAGCGCGAGGGCGTCCATGCCCCGCTCACCGGCGCGCTCGGCCAGCCGCTCCGGGTGCGAGGCGCCATAGCGCAGGGAGAACCCGGAGACGGTGCGCAGATGCGTGAAACCCGGCACACGCACCTCCCGCACTCGTGAACCCGAACGGCTCTCGAACATCAGTTCCCAACTCTCCCACCCCCACCATAGACCAATTTTCGAACCTCTGTACGACAGGGGTTCGAGCATGTCTTACCTGCGCAAACGCACTGCGGCAGGCGGTGCGGACATGACACACGGCAGTCCCGCCCCCGGGTGCGGGGCGGGACTGCCGTGGCGCCTGCGGGAGCGGGTCAGCCGATCTGCGTACCGGTCGCCGACAGCGCCTCGGCCACCGGCTGGAAGAACGTCTCCCCGCCGGAGGTGCAGTCACCGCTGCCGCCGGAGGTGAGGCCGATCGCGTTGCCGCCGGAGAACAGCGCGCCGCCGCTGTCCCCGGGCTCGGCGCACACGTCGGTCTGGACGAGGCCGTTGACGATGTCGCCGTTGCCGTAGTTCACGGTGGCGTCCAGGCCGGTGACCGTGCCGGAGTGCACCTGCGTGGTGGAACCGCTCCGGGTGACCCGCATACCGACCGTCGCCTCGGCCGCGCCGGTGATCTGCTGTGCCGAGCCGTCGTAGAGGTTGACCTCGCTCGGGTGGCCGACCTCGGCGGTGTACTTCACCAGGCCGTAGTCGTCGCCCGGGAAGCTGGAGGCGGCGTTCTCGCCGATGACGGTGCCGGACGCGTCGGACCAGGTGGAGATGCCCGCGGTGCAGTGCCCCGCGGTCAGGAAGAACGGTTCGCCGCCCCTGACCACGTTGAAGCCGAGCGAGCAGCGCCCGCCGCCACCGGTGATCGCGTCACCACCGGCGACGAAGGGCTTGAACTCCCCCTTGGTCCGCTGGAGTTCCGCCGTGCCGCCGAGCCCCTCGACGACCCGGCTCAGCTTCCGCCACTCGGCCGCCGAGACGGTGCGGTCGGCGGTCACCACGACCTTGTTGGTGGTCGGGTCGGTCACCCAGGAGGTGCCGGGGACGGCCGCGTCCCGCTGGAGGGTGGTCCGCGCGCTCCTCAGCTCGGCGAGGGAGTTCTCGACGATTCTCGCCTTGGCGCCGGCCTCCTCCACCAGCCGGGCGGCGGTCTCGTCGAGCACGTTCACCACGAGGCTCTTCGCCGCGGCGTCGTAGTAGGTCCCGGCCGCGTCGGCGCCGAGGTCCCGGTCGAGCGTCGAGGCGAGCTTTCCGGCCGCCAGGGCCGACAGCGTCCTGGCCTCCGGGGCGGCCGGGGTCTCGCTGGCGTTCGCACTCTGGAAGGTCATTCCCGCGGCGACCAGTGCGGCGATGCCCGCACCCGCCAGGGCGGCCCGCCGCCCGGGTATGCGTCGGTGCTTCAACTCACGTCCTCCTGTGGGGGGTCGATCCGGCAGGCTGTGGGGGCCTGACGGATCAGAAGGTCTGTGGACTGGGCGCCCACTATTCCTAGACCCGCAGGGAGCACACAAGGTCGACTTCAGGACGCGTGTACGGCAACTGGCGTGCGCCCCCTACGCCTTGGGCGATCTTGACTGTCCACGGTCAGCACAGGGATCTTCGCAGTGCAAACACTACGTGCGAGTAGCCGATAGGCGGTGCGTGAGGTCTAGTCCTGTCCTGAAACCGACCCTCCGGACCGTCCCCCGGCCGCCGGCCGGGGGGATGGGCGGGGAACGGAGAGAGCCCCCGCATGCGGGTGCATGCGGGGGCTCAGGTGCCACCTACGGGGTCGGCGCCGGTGCCGGCGCGGTGCCGCTCAGTACACGCTCACGCCGTAGGCGCTGAGGGCCTCCGTGACGGGCTGGAAGAACGTCGTACCGCCGGACGAGCAGTTGCCGCTGCCGCCGGAGGTCAGGCCGTACGCCACGCCGTTGCTGCCGTAGAGCGGGCCGCCGGAGTCGCCGGGCTCGGCGCAGACCGTGGTCTGGATGAGGCCCGAGACGATGTCGCCGCCACCGTAGTTCACGGTCGCGTTGAGGGCGGTGACCCGGCCGCTGTGCGTCCCCGTGGTGGAGCCGTCACGGATGACGGTGGTGCCCACGCTCGGGGTGGCGGCGCGGGTGATGTCCACGCCGTTGGCGGTGCCCGGCCGGCTCACGGAGCCGGTGTAGCGCACGATGCCGTAGTCGTTGCCGGGGAAGCTGGAGCCGGCGGTCGAGCCGATGACCGTGGTACGCGCGGAGTTGGAGTACCAGGTGCCCGCGCCGTCGGTGCAGTGACCGGCGGTCAGGAAGTACTCGGTGCCGTCGGCGGCCCGGACGTTGAAGCCGAGGGAGCAGCGCCAGCTGCTCGCGTAGATGGCGTCGCCGCCCTGGATGAGCTTGGTGAACCTGCCCGGGGCCCGCTTGATCGTCAGCGCGCCGGCGCCCGCGCCCGCCCGCTGCTCGATCTCGGCGATCTCGGCCTGCGACACCGTGCTGTCGACGGTGACGACGACCCGGTTGGTCTTGCTGTCGACGGCCCAGGCGGTGCCCGGGACGTCGGCCTTCAGCACGGAGCCGCTGACGCCTTTGAGCTCGGCCGCGCTGAAGGTGGTGGGTGTGTCCGACGCGCTCGCGTGGGGGACCGCGAACGCGGCTGCGGCCACGAGGCCGGTGGAAACGGCGGTCAGCCGGGTCCGTCTCGCCATACCGCTGCGGGGAGTGGTGCGCTTGATCCTCACTTGTCGTCCTCCACAAAGGAAGTAGGGGGCTCCCATGGGGTCGGGGCCCGTGAGGCGCAGCCAGGGGCATGTGTCCGGATTGCGAACCCGCCGTGCCCCTGACAAGCGCTGAGGGGGAGTATTCGGGCGTACGACCAGCCGACGCAAGGGTGCCTTTCGGCCGTCAACCCGTGCACCAGCCGTGCGGATCGGCCGCCCTGCCCCTCTCCGCACCCGGCCGGCCCAGGAAGCGCTCTCCGCCCCCGCGGTCACGCCGGGACACGGGGCGACGTCGGCCGCGACCCGCGCGGAAGGCCGGGCGCGGCCGGCGCCGACCGGGTCGGCCCGCACCCGCCGGACTCCGGGCGCCGCCCCCGGAGCAGCGGCCGGCAGATGTCCGGAAGTCACCCCTCCGGATCACCCGGACGGCCCTGGTGACCCTGGACGACCATGGACGCCCTCGGACTGCCCCGCACTGCCGCCGGGCCCGGGGGCACGCCGCCTTCTGAACGGCCGTCAGACGCGAGGACGCCCCACCACGCCCGCGTCCCTCAGCAGTTGCAGTCGCAGCAGTCGCACCCGCAGCTGTCGCAGCAGCTGCACCCCTCGCAGCCGCAGTCACAGCAGTCGCCGCAGTCGCACGGCCCCTGCTTCCGCTCCCGCGTCCACGGGTCGTCGTAGCTGCCGCAGCACAACTGGCACGTGCAGGCGAGCCCGAGCCACACGGCGCACCCCGCGAGCAGTCCGCGCCGGTCGCGGCGCGGCGGCCCGGGCG
>NZ_JBHMCY010000106.1:0-19179 GCF_042430725.1 Streptomyces cinereospinus
AGCGCAGGCCCTTGACAACACGCACCAGCCGCAAACTTCACGGCCTTGGCACTAGCCCAGCGCTCTGTCGATCGCGTCCAGCGGCAGCGCGAACAGCATCCGCCCCGACTGCGACCAGACCTCCCCGCTCTGCGCCCAGTGGGAGAGGGACTGGGCGGGGCCGCTCCAGCACAGGTACGTGTCGTCCGTGCCGCACCGCGCCGCCCGCGCGCCGTCGCCGTCCTGCCGCCACAGCGTGCCGTGCTCGCCCACCGCGCGGGCCAGGTACCACCGGGAGCGGTGGGCCAGCACGCCGCGCACGTCGGCCGCCTTCGTCTCGTACGCCTCCCGCGGGCCCGTGCCGAGCAGTCCGGCGCCGGAGGGGCCGTCGTGCAGAGCGTAGCGCCACAGCCGGGTGGGCCGGTCGCCGCCCACCGGGACCGACTCGCTGGCGACGAGGCTGTCGGGGGTGGTGCTGCGGTCCAGGGAGAGCGCGCCGATGCGGGCGCCGGTCAGGCGGTAGGAGCTGACGGCCGGTAGCGCGTACCGGTCGCCGCGGGCCGGCGGGGCGCTCGCGCGGGTGCCGGCGCCGGTGCGCCGGATGCGGTCGAGGTCGTAGACGTACAGGGCCCGTCCCTCGTCGGCGGTGACGAGCAGTTTGTCCTGGTACCACACCATTCCGGACAGGTCCGACCGGAGTGGCCGGCCGGCCGGGTCGCCGCCGGCGGCGGCCGGGACCGTGAGCGCCACCCAGGCGTAGGAGAGCCGGTCCGGGTCGTCGGCGTCGACGAAGGCGACCCGGGAGTGGCCCTGCCGGTCGCTCCAGCCGGACAGGATCACGCGGTGCGCGCCCCAGCGGCCGTCGTCGTCGGCGTCCCCCGAGGTGGTGACCGCGCCGGTGCGCCAGTCGTCGGTGCCGGGCTCGTCCCAGCAGTGCGCCCGGGTGGCCGCGGGCGCTGTCGGCAGCGCGGAACGCTCGGCGCCGGTGCAGTCGGCCGCGGCGCGCAGGCTGCGGTCCGCGTCGGCGAGGACGGCGGCGACGCCCACGGGGCGGTCCGGCACGGTGGGCGCGGGGCGCGGTATCCGCTCCTCGGTCAGCCGCAGATCCGCCAGCGAGGCGGCGGCGGTGACCGGCTCCAGGCCGCCCGGGTCGGTGCCGACCGTGGCCTGGGAGGTGCTGATCAGGGTGGCCGCGCCGGTGAGCGCGAGAGCGGTGCCGGCCAGGAACGCGCGCAGCGCCTGGCCCCGCCTGCGCCGGCGGTGTCTGCCGCGATGTTTCATCCGGTCCTCCAGAGCGGGCCAACTCCGTGTGACGACCATGGCGTTGATCTGGGAGCAGGTGGGCCGGCCCGGTAGGCGATGCTACGTCAGGTACGGCGGACAGCGGACGCGGACCGGATAAATATGCGGAACAAGCCCACGGACCCGCGGCCGTCACCCGCGGACGCGCGGCCGCCGCGTACCCGCCTGCCGCCGTACGGTCCGTCACCTCCGCCGCCGTCCCGGGTCAGGGCGGTGGCGAGGCCGCCCGCGCCCGCAGCACCGCCGGTGCCTCGGAGAAGGGCAGCAGGCCGGACGGCTCGTCAGGGACGACCACCTCGATCTCGGCGGCATCGCAGAAACGATACGGCCGATGCTCCAGGAGGCCTCCGAGGTACCGCCGCACCCGCGACATCTCGGCGCGCACGGTCACCGTGCGGCGCGGGTCGCCGAACACGTCCGCCGCGAGCTGTGCCGCGGTGCGGCCGGCCCGGTGCTCGGCCAGCAGGAAGAGCAGTTCGCTGTGGCGCGGGCTCAGCTCGTGCGTCCAGGAGCCCGCGCCGCCCGACACCGTCACCGTCCAGCGCCGCGGGTTCCCCAGGTCCAGCACGATCCGGGTGGCACCGGACGGCAGCGGCTCGTCGGCGGGCCGCACCAGCCAGCCCTCGGCCAGCGGTTCCACCAGGCACGGACCCAGCCCGGGCAGCGGGCGGCGGCCCGGCGACAGCGCCTTGGGCAGCGCGATCCGGCTGGTGTACGGCATCCCCGTCACCGCCGCCGTCCAGCCCTCCCGGTCCACCGCCAGCGCCCGGCCGCCCAGCCGGGCCAGGACCGGGGCGGCCACCGCGCGCAACCGTTCCAGCGCGGTCAGATGCAGGTCGCGCAGCCGGGCCTCGGCGAGCTTGGCCACCGAGTCGACCCAGGCGAGAGTGGCCGGATGCATCGTCTCCAGCGGTCCGCTCACGTCCACCACACCGATCAGCCGGCCGTCGCGCGGATCGGTGACGGGGGCGCCGGCGCAGGTCCACGAGGCGTGCGAGCGGACGAAGTGCTCGGCGGCGAACACCTGCACGGGCCGCCGCACCACCGCCGGGGTGCCGACGCCGTTGGTGCCGACGACGTCCTCCCGCCAGTCGGCGCCCGGCAGGAAGCCCAGCCCGTCCGCCTTGCGCAGCACCGCGGAGCTGCCCTCGCGCCACAGCACCCGGCCGTCCGCGTCGGCGATCACCATGATGTGCCGGGCGGTGTCCGCGACCGAGACCAGGCCTTCCCTGAGCACCGGCAGCACATGGCGCAGCGGCGAGTCTTCGCGCCGCCGCTGGATCTCCTCCGGCGACAGCAGACCGGACCGGAAGTCGTGGTCCGGGTCCACCCCGCTGCGCAGCATGCGCCCCCACGACTCCTCGATGACCGGGCGTGGGGCGGGGCGGGGCCGGCGGCCGGAGAGGGCGTCGTCGCGTACCGCGCTGAGCACCCGTGCGGCCCGTGGCGCGTCGACGGCGGCCAGCTCCGTCACATTCATCGGCGACCGCGGCACTGAGGTCCTCCCGGGTTCACACTGACGTGCGACCGGCTGTCAAGGCCTGGGGGCGTCGTTTTCCGGTCGCGTTCCGATGGTGCCGTCCATACTGCCGTCCGCCGCTGACGGAGGGGCCCACTCCGGTCACAGACACCGGAAAGTTGCAACCCCCTGCAACCCTGGTGAACGGCGCCTCGGTCTTCGAGACTTGAGCAACGTCGCCCGTGCGGCGCGCAGGACCTGAACGGGCCTGCGGAGGCAGGGGTGGTGCCGTGTCGGCGCAGCACCACCCCTGCCGACGCGCGGTTGCGCCGGGAGGGACGTACGGGAGCCGTGGACCGGTCCCGGTCAGCAGACCGGCCGCGCCCGCTCCACCACCGAGGCCAGGTCCAGCGTGTGCGGAAGGGTCCCGAACGCCGCCCCCGCGTCGCCGCCCAGCCGCGCGGCGCAGAACGCGTCGGCCACCTCCGGGGGCGCGTACCGGACCAGCAGCGCCCCTTGCAGGACCAGCGCGAGCCGCTCCACCAGGCGCCGGGCGCGCGCCTCGGCGCCCTCCAGATCGGCCAGTTCGGTCAGCAGGTCCTTGATCGCGGCGTCCAGCCGGTGGTCGGCGCCGCGGGCCCGGCCGACCTCCTGGAGGTAGGCGTTCAGGGCCTCCGGCTCGCGCCGCAGCGCGCGCAGCACGTCCAGCGCCTGGACGTTGCCCGCGCCCTCCCAGATCGAGTTCAGCGGCGACTCGCGCACCAGCCGGGGCAGCCCCGACTCCTCCACGTACCCGTTGCCGCCCAGGCACTCGGCCGCCTCCACCGTCACCGGCGTGCAGCGCTTGGTCACCCAGTACTTGGCGGCCGGCACCGCCAGCCGCAGGAACGCCCGCTCCTGCTCGCCCCCGTCGTCGTAGGCGGCGGCCAGGCGCAGCCCGAGCGTGGTCGCCGCCTCCGACTCCAGGGCGAGATCGGCCAGGACGTTGCGCATCAGCGGCTTGTCGACCAGCCTGCCGCCGAACACCTGCCGGTGGGAGCAGTGGTGGATCGCCTGCGCGACGGCCTGCCGCATCAGTCCCGCCGAGCCGAGCACGCAGTCGAGCCGGGTCGCGGCGACCATCTCGATGATGGTCCGCACCCCGCGCCCCTCCTCGCCCACCCGGCGCGCCCAGGTCCCGTCGAACTCGACCTCGGCGGACGCGTTGGACCGGTTGCCGAGCTTGTCCTTCAGCCGCTGCAACAAAAACACGTTCCTGGATCCGTCGGCCAGCACCCGGGGCACCAGGAAGCAGGTCAGCCCGCCGGGAGCCTGGGCCAGCACCAGGAAGCCGTCGGACATCGGCGCTGAGCAGAACCACTTGTGCCCGGTCAGCTCGTACGTCCCGTCCTGGGCGAGCGGCCGGGCGGCGGTGGTGTTGGCGCGGACGTCGCTGCCGCCCTGCTTCTCCGTCATGCCCATCCCGAACAGCGCCCCCGCCTTCTGCCCGGCGGGCCGCAGGTCGCGGTCGTAGATCATGGAGGTCAGCCGCGGCTCCCACTCCGCGGCGAGGCCGGGGTCCGCGCGCAGGGCGGGCACGGCGGCGTGGGTCATGGACAGCGGGCAGCCGTTGCCGGCCTCCACCTGGGTCCACATCAGGAACCCGGCCGCCCGCCGCACGTGCCCCGCGGGCCGCGCCCAGGCGGCGGTCAGGCCCGCGGCGACGCCCTTGCCGAGCAGCCGGTGCCAGGCCGGGTGGAACTCGACCTCGTCGACGCGCCGGCCGTAGCGGTCGTGGGTGCGCAGTCTGGGCGGGTTCTCGTTGGCCAGCACCCCCCACTCCTGCACCTGCGCCGACCCGCAGGTGCGGCCGAGCCCCGAGAGCTCGTCCAGGACCTCGTCGGTCAGGTCGGGGGCGACATGCCGCTCGACGGCGGCGACGAGGGCGCGGTCGGCGCCGAAGACGTCGTGTCCGACGAGCGGCGGGGCCTGGTTGGTCACGGTGTGGGTGCTGCCTGCCATGTCTCGGAACCTACCCCGAGGTACGGAGGTGGTCACCCCGTGGCGGCCGGGCCCGTGGCCCAGCGTCCGACCAGGGTGAACCGCGCCCGGTGCGACGGATACCTTTGGGTCGTGCAGCCAGCAAGTGACACCCCCGAGCGGCCCTCCGGCCGCCTCCACCGCGCTCGTGCCCTCTACCGGAACGTCTCCAAGCGCTGGACCGCCTGGCTGCTGCTCAAGGACACCGTCAACTCCTGCATCGAGTACCGGATCCTCGGGCTCGCCGCCGAGGCCGCCTTCTTCACGCTGCTGTCGGTGCCGCCGCTGCTGCTGAGCATGATCGGCCTGCTCGGCTACGTCGACGACTGGACCGGCACGGACACCATCTCCAGCCTGGAGAGCAACCTCCTGGAGGCCTCCCGCACGGTCCTGTCCGACCGGGGCGTGCACCAGATCGCGCGGCCGATCCTGGACGACGTGATGACCGGCGGGCGGCCGGACGTCATCTCCATCGGTTTCCTGTTCGCGCTGTGGTCCGGCTCCCGGGCGGTGAACGTCTTCATCGACACGATCACCGTGATGTACGGCCTCGACGGCGTGCGCGGCATCGTCAAGACCCGGCTGGTGGCGTTCCTGCTGTTCATCGCGGCCCTGCTGATCGGATCGGTGGCGCTGCCGCTGATGGTGGCGGGCCCGGACGCGGTGGTGCGGGTCGTGCCGTGGTCCGCGACGGTGGTGCAGGTCCTGTACTGGCCCGTGGTGATCGTGCTGTCCATCGTGTTCCTGACGACGCTGTACCACGTGTCGGTCCCGGTGCGCTCCCCGTGGGTCGAGGACGTCCCCGGCGCGCTGGTCGCCCTCGGCATGTGGGTGCTCGGCAGCTTCCTGCTGCGGATCTACCTGACGAACACCATCGAGGGTGCGACGATCTACGGCTCGCTGGCCGCGGCCGTGGCCGTGCTGCTGTGGATCGGGGTGTCCGCCTTCGCCGTGCTGGTCGGCGCCGCCGTCAACGCCGCCATCGACCGGGTCTGGCCGGCCGCCGCGACGGCCGCGGCCCGCGCCGCCAACGAACGGCTGCGCGAGGCGCAGGTCGCCGAGTACGTCGCCCGCGCCGCCGCGGCCCGCGAGACCGACCCCGACGACCCGGACATGCCGTCCGAGTTCCCCGAGCGCTGGTCCCGTTTCCTGCCCCCGGAGGACGTCACGGCCCGGCTGCGCACCCAGGTGAAGAGCTCACAGACCTCGCAGGCCGCGCAGGAGGCACAGAACGGGCAGAACAGGCAGAACGGGCAGGGTGTGCAGAGGGCGAGCGGCGAGAACGGGGGGCAGCCCTCCGGGGAGCGGTGAGACGGCCGGAGGTGAGGGGGTGAGGCGGCCGGAGGTGAGGCCGTGAGGCGGGGGGTGAGGCTGAGGCGGGCCGTCCGCTCGGGGCCGTCCGCTCAGGGTGTCCAGGCCCCCGCGGCCGCGGCCTCGGCCGCGAACTCCGCGAAGTCCCGCGGCGGACGGCCCAGCACCCGCTGCACGCCGTCCGAGAGGTGGGCGTTGCGGCCGTCGAGGAGCGTCTCGAACACCTCCACGAGCAGCTCGGCCGCCTCGGGCGGCTCCCCGGACCGCACCAGCCGAGCGCCGTACTCCGCCGCCGGCACCGGCCGGTACGCCAGTTCGCGCCCCGTCGCCCGCGCGATCTCCGCCACCGCCGCCCCGAAGGTCAGCAGCCGCGGCCCCGACACGTCGATGCCCTGTCCCGCGTACCGGTCGCCCGCGGTCAGCGCGGCCACCACCACCTCGGCCACGTCCCGCAGATCGACGAACGGCTCGCGCACCGCACCGCCGGGGAAGACCAGCTCCCCGCCCAGCCGCAGCTCCCGCGCGAGCGGCCCCTCGCTGAGGTTCTGCATGAACCACGCCGACCGTACGACGGTCCAGTCCGCGCCCGACTCGCGCAGCGCCTCCTCGGTCGGCCGCGCCTGCACCTCGCCGCGCGCCGACAGCAGCACCAGCCGCCGCACGCCGAGCGGGACCGCCTCGTGGGCGAGCAGCCCGACCGCCCGGGTGGCCTGCGGGGAGCCGACGTCGCCGGGGTGGACCAGGTAGGCCGCGTCGGCGCCGCGCAGGGTGCGCGCCCAGGTCGACCGGTCCGTCCAGTCGAAGCCCTGGGCGCGCCCGGCGGCCCGCACCGTGAGCCCGGCCGCCGCCGCGGCCCGCGCCACCCGCCTGCCCGTGCGGCCGGACGCCCCGGTCACCACCACTGTCATGTCCGTCCTCCGTGTCATGCCTCCAGTGAACTGCCGTACCGCCTGCGGGGCCCGTCGCCGGACGGCGCGTGCCCCGGCGCGCGCGGCCGCGCCGGTCCGGCGGCGTAGCCTGGCGGGCGTGTACCAGGAGCGGGCGTCGCGGCTGACCGGCGCGGTGGTGTGGACGAACACCCCGTCCGCCGGCCCGCGCGCGGGCCGGGTGCTGCCCGACGGCTGCATGGACCTGCTCTGGCACGAGGGGCGGCTGCTGGTCGCGGGCCCGGACACGCGCGCGTACCGCACGGACGGCGCCGGCGCCCGGGCGGGCGTCCGCTTCTTTCCCGGCACCGCGCCCGCCTTCCTGGGCCTGCCCGCGTCAGAGGTCCGCGACCGGCGTGCCGATCTCGCCGACCTGTGGCCGGCCGCGCGGGCCCGCCGGACCGCCGCGCGCGTCGACGCCGCCGCCGACCCGGCGAGCGGCCTGGAGGAGGTCGCGCTGGCCCTGGCGGCCGACGCCGGCCCGCCCGACCCGCTGCTGCGGCGGATCGTCACGGCGCTGGACGCGGGCCGCCCGGTCGCCGCGACGGCCGACGAACTCGGTGTCGGCGCCCGCCTGTTGCACCGCCGTGCGCTGACCGCGTTCGGCTACGGACCGAAGACGCTGGCGCGCGTGCTGCGGCTGCAGCGGGCCCTGCGGCTGGCGCGGGACGGCATGCCGCTCGCGGAGACCGCCGTGACGGCCGGGTACGCGGACCAGCCGCACCTGGCGCGGGAGGTCCGGGACCTGGCGGGGGCCACCTTGGGGCAGCTACTGGGGGGCGGCTGACGGCAGCGGGGCGAACAGGTCGACGCCGTTGCCGTCCGGGTCGTTCAGGACGGCGTACCGCTGCCCCCAGAAGGCGTCCCACGGTCTGAGTTCGCCCCGGTGCCCGGCGGCCACCATCTCCGCGTAGGCCGCGTCGACCTCGTCCGGGCCGTCGCACAGCAGCGCGAGCGAGGCCCGGCCGCCCCCGGCGGGCGGCCGCCACCCCGGGTGGAACGACCGCACGTTCTCCTCGGTGTCCAGCAGCAGCCGGGACCCGCCCGGCAGCGCCGCCTCCGCGTGCGGCTGTCCTTCCGCCCCGGCCGGGAACGCGAAGCCCAGGCGCCGGTAGAAGGCGACGGACGCGGCCATGTCGGAGACGACCAGGCCGATGGCGTCGAATCGTGGAGTCATGGGGCCACCGTAGGCGGCGGCGGGCGGCGGGGTCTTGAAGAAAACGGACGGCCCCCGCCCCGTAGCCGGTGCGCTCAGTCGAAGCGGACCGGCCCGCCCGGCGTGTCCACCGTGAACGACAGCCCCACCGGCCCCTCGCGCAGCGGCAGTGCGGTGTCCAGGGCCGCCAGCAGGGGGCGGATCTCGGCGGGGTCGGGGGCGGTGGCCGTGAGGGACCGCAGCGGGGTGACGGGCAGGCCGGCCGCGGTGGGGTGGCGTGAGGGGCCCCAGTCGATGAGGAAGGGGACCAGGCCGGACGGGTGGGCGGCCGCGCCGTCGGTCAGCCGCCAGCGCAGCAGCGTGCCGTCGGGGGTGCGGCGGCTCATCGCCCGCGGCGGACCGGGGTCGTAGCCCCGCGCCCGCGCCGAGGCCACCGCCGCGTCCAGGTCGGGCGGGCTGATCGCCCAGGTGAGCGTGCGCGCGGTGGGCAGCCCGTCGACGCCGAAGGGGCGGGGGCCGCCGGGCGCGGACTGCTCGGGGTCCGGGCCGATGATCTCCAGGTATCCGGTTCCGCCCAGACCGACCAGGCAGTTGCGGGTGCCGAGACCGACGTGGGAGCCCCCGGCCACCGGCTGCACACCGGTGCGCCGGGTGAACTCGGCGACCGTCGCCGCCAGATCCGGGGTCGCGAGGACGAGGTGGTCGAGGTGTGCGGGAATCGTGTCCATCGCCGCCGAGGCTACGCAACCCGCTCCCTCGTATGGAACACCTGTGCGGCAGGAGGGTGGCCGGGTGCTCCGGGCCGGGCACCCGGTCACCCGGTGAAGGGAGCCGGCCCATGGCAGCGCGACTGCTCGTCTACACCCGCACCACCGCCTACCGCCACGACTCGATCCCGGACGCCGTGGCCGCCGTGGCCGCGCTCGGGCCGTTCGACGTCGAGCACACCGAGGACCCGGCGGCCTTCCACGCCCCGCTGGACGGCTACGCCGCCGTGCTCTTCCTGTCCACCAGCGGCGAGGTGCTCACCCCGTCCGGGCGGCGGCGGCTCACCGCGTACGTCGAGTCGGGCGGCGGCTTCGCCGGCGTCCACGCGGCGGCCTGCACCGAGGAGGACTGGCCGTACTACGGCGAACTGCTCGGCGCCCGCTTCGCCGGCCACCCCGCGTACCAGCCGGGCAAGGTGCTCGTGGAGGACCGTGACCACCCCGCGACGCGGCACCTGCCCGCCGTCTGGCACGTCACCGACGAGTGGTACGACTTCCGCACCAGCCCGCGCGGCGCGGTGCGGGTCCTCGCCTCCGCCGACGAGACCTCGTACGAGGGCGGCGGGATGGGCGGTGACCACCCCCTGGCCTGGTGCCGCGCCCAGGGCGCCGGGCGCGTCTTCTACACGGCCCTCGGCCACGCCTCCGAGGCCTACGCCGACCCCGGCTTCCGCGCCCATCTGCGGGGCGGGATCGGCTGGGCGGCGGGCCGGCGATCAGGGCGAGGCGCTCCCGGTCCCGCAGGTGCCGGGTCTCGGGCAGGCCGGGGGTGTGCGGAGTGACGACGTCACTGCCGGCCGGCAGGTCGTCCAGGGGCATCGCGCGGGCGCCGGGCGCGGCGGCCTCGGCGGCGTCCACGCCGGGGTCGTGCGGCAGCACCTCGAAGTGGCCGCGCCTGCCACCGTGGCTCCGCGTCCGTCGGCGGAGCAATCGCCGCGCCGTCGCGCCGTCGCGCCGACGGACGTCGTGGTGATCAGGGGGGCGTCCTGCCCGCCCGGGTACGACGGGCGCGCCTTCGCGCGTGACGGCGTGGTGTTCCTCTCGGTCAGCCACCGGCGCGGCGGGGAGGGTTGCGGACCGTTCCCGGACGCGCCCGCCGCTCCGGCCCGCGCGACCGGCTCGCCGCCCCGCGGTGGGTGCACCACGCCGTCGAGGCCTTCGGCGGCGACCCCGGCCGGGTGACCCCGGCGGGACAGCCGGCCGGGGCGATCGGCGCCCTGGTCGCCGCACCGCAGGCGCGGGCCTGTTCCGGCGCGCGGTCCAGCGGAGCGGGCCGC
Organism: Streptomyces cinereospinus; assembly: GCF_042430725.1. NCBI lineage: Bacteria > Bacillati > Actinomycetota > Actinomycetes > Kitasatosporales > Streptomycetaceae > Streptomyces > Streptomyces cinereospinus. The sequence goes on from NZ_JBHMCY010000106.1 coordinate 10,197, forward strand.
CGCAGGTGTCCGGGCGGGAAGGTACGGCGGCTGGTGCGCCGGATGGCGGCCCGGCGCCCGATGGCCGCCCACGCGCCGGGGGTTGCGGTCGCTGTGCGCGGAGGCGGTCCGTCCGGTGCGGCGGGTCACCCCGTCAGCGTCCGGGCCACGGACCTGATCGTCTCCGGTCCGACCCGGCAGCAGCCGCCGATCAGCCGGGCGCCGCGGTCGCGCCAGACCTTGGCCCGCTCCGGCGTGAAGGTGGCCGGGCCGCGCCAGGCGCGCGCCCCGGCGTCCCAGGTCTCACCGCTGTTGGGGTAGACCACCACCGGTTTGCCGGTCACCCGGGCCGCCGTCGCGACGGCCGCGGCGGCGTCCTCGGGCGCGCAGCAGTTCACGCCCACCGCGATCACCTCGTCCACGTCGGCGGCCGGGGCGAACGCCTCCTCCAGGGGCTGGCCGGCGCGGGTGCGGCCGCCGGCCACGGTGTACGACAGCCAGGCCGGCACGCCGAGTCCGCGCACCGCCCGGAGCAGGGCCGCGCCCTCGTCGGCGTCCGGGACGGTCTCCAGTGCCAGCGCGTCGGGCCGGGCCGCGGCGAGGACCTCCAGCCGGGGGCGGTGGAAGCGTGCCAGTTCGTCCACCGTCAGCCCGTAACGGCCGCGGTACTCCGAGCCGTCCGCGAGCATCGCCCCGTAGGGCCCCGCCGAGGCCGCCACCCACAGCGGCCGTGCCACCCCCAGCGCCGCCGCCCGCGCGGCCGCCTCGCGCGCCGCCCCGACGCTCAGCCGCAGCAGCCCGGCCGCCCGCTCGCGGCCGATGCCGCGCCGCGCGAACCCCTCGAAGGTGGCCTGGTAGCCGGCCGTGATCGCGACACTCGCGCCGGCCAGGTAGTAGGCGAGGTGCGCCTCGGTGAGGGCCTCGGGCCGCTCGGCGAGCAGCCGCGCCGACCACAGCGCGTCGCCGAGGTCGTGCCCGGCCGACTCCAGCTGGTTGGACAGGCCTCCGTCCAGCACGACCGTCCCGGCGGCCAGGGCTCCGGCGAGGCCGGCCGGGGCTCCGGGGGTGTCGCGGGTCATGGCACGACGCTAACCCCTGCCCGGCCGCGCGGGGCCGCGTCCGGCGACCGCAGCCGCACTTCGCCCCGTCCGGCCCGTTGCCCTCTCACCTGGTGCCGCCGGGCACGGTGCGGGTGGGATGCGGCACCCGGGGCGTCCCGGCCGGGACCGGGACGCGGCCAACTGGCTGCTGCAGTCCACGCGCGGGGACGGCGTGGTCCGCCTGCACGACCACGGCAGCGAGGACGTGCGCTACGACCCGTACGGCACGCGCCTCGCCCGCTCGACCGTGACGCGGCCCGCGGCGTCCTGCGACAACAGCGTCATCGTCGGCACGGACGCGAGCCGGACGGAGAGCGTGCCGCTGGGCGTGGGGAGGGCTGGGCGGCCTCCCGGCACGGCGTCGAACGGCGGCGTCCGCGTCACGAGCCCGGTGACCGCCGAGGGCGCGGTGGAGGTGCGCCCACCTGGTGGCGGGTGCGGCGCCGGGCACCGCCGTCCGGATCAGCGGCTGGGCCGCGGGGGACGGCGCGCGCGCCGGACTCCTGCCCGTCGCCGGACTCGACGACACCCTCACCGGTACCGTCGCCGACAGCCCCGCGCTGTTCGTCGTCGCCGATGTCCTTCTGGCCCGGCTGACCGCGCAGCCGGACCCGGAGCCGCTCGCGCGCCCGGTCCCGGTGCGGGTGCGCGACCCCTGCGAGCTGCACGTGCGGCGGTCCTCCGGGCGCACCGCCCGCTTCCGCTTCACGGCGCCGCCGGCCGGGACCTCCCCGGCCTCCTCCTGGACGGTGACGGCGAGGTGAGCCGGGGCGGGCGCCGCGCGGGCGTCCACGGTTCGGCCGCCGCCGAAGCGATCCGCCCGTACGGTGTCGGCATGACCCCCTTCGCCGCACTCCACCACTCGGCCGAACCCCTGCTGCTGCCCAACGCCTGGGACCACGCCTCCGCCCGGGCGCTCGCGGCGCGCGGGTTCCCGGCGATCGGCACGACCAGCCTCGCGGTCGCCGCGGCGGTGGGGCTGCCCGACGGGGCGGCGCGGACCCGGGACGAGACGCTGCGGCTGGCCCGCGTCCTCGGCGGCGGGCCGTTCCTGCTCTCCGTCGACGCGGAGGGCGGGTTCAGCGACGACCCGGACGAGGTGGCGGAGTTCGCACGCCGGCTCGCGGCCGCCGGCGCCGTCGGGATCAACCTGGAGGACGGCCTCGGACCGGCCGCCCGGCACGCCGCGAAGATCGCCGCGGTCAAGTCGGCCGTCCCCGGCCTGTTCGTCAACGCCCGCACGGACACCTACTGGCTCGGCGCCGGCCGCGGCGGGCCCGCTGACGGCGGGCGCCCGCACGAGCGGACCCTCGCCCGTCTCGACGCCTACCAGCAGGCGGGCGCCGACGGCGTGTTCGTGCCCGGGCTCACCGACCCGGCCGGGATCGCCGCCCTGGTGCGCCACCTCGACGTCCCGCTCAACATCCTCTACGCACCCGCCGGCCCCGCCCTCGCGCACCTCACCGACCTCGGCGTGCGCCGCGTCAGCCTCGGCTCGCTGCTCTACCGGCAGGCGCTCGGCGCGGCACTGGAGGCCGTCACGGACGTCCGGGCCGGCCGGACACCCGGCGGCCCCGCGCCGTCGTACGCCGACGTGCAGGCGCTCAGCGACACCCCTCGGGGGGCACCGGCGCGGGCCGGCGGCACAGGGTGACGTGCAGGGCGTCGACGGCCCGGTGCCAGGACGCCCCGACGTCCCGGGGGCGCCGAAGGCGCCGGCGGCCTCCAGCGCGCGGAAGCCGGGGAAACTGCCGCGCGGTGGGCGGACTGCGTCGGTGAGGCCGGGGTCGGCCAGGCCGTGGGCGCGCGGCACGCCGTAGGTGATCCCGGCGGTGCGCCGCAGGGCGGGGGCGTCGGCGACGCGGTCCTGCGCGAGGCGAGTCTGCGTGGCGGCGTACCGGCCCGGATGCGCCGGCGCGTACGCCCGGCAGGCGCCGGGAAGGCGGCCGGCGCCTCCTTCCCGGCCCCCGGCTGCGAGGGTGAGGGACGCGGCGGTGCCGCCCGGGCCGCCGGGCGCGAGGACCGTGCCGTCCTCGTGGGTGACGGCGGCGGAGGTGCCGGCGGGGCGGGCGCGGCGGGCGCGGCGCCGGCGGAGACGAGTCCGGCCAGGGCCAGGGCGCCGGCCGCGAGGGCGCCGCTGCGTCATCTCGTGACGGGGGGCGCTCCGGTGGAGGGGGCGAGCGGTGCCTGGACGCCGCTCCGGATTCGGCGGTGAACATCCGTGCATGAGCGGTGAGTTGGGGGAAACGATGCGCGTGAGGCCGAGCAGCCGTTCCCATGCCGCCCGGGGATCACCCAAGGGTCGTTGAAATTTAATCTGCTGCCTCGATTCTCCTCACGCGGCGCAGCAGCGCCGTGGAACGCATCCGCCGTGGCAGGCAGCGGCGGTGTACAGGAGGCGCATCATGGGGCACAGCCACGGGCACGGGCATCACCACCACGGACATGACCACGACCACGGGCACGCGCCGCTGCCCGCCGCCTTCGACACCTCCGTGCCCGACGAGGCGCTGACCCCCGAGCAGCGGTCGCGCCGCTCGCTGCTGCGCCGGGCCGGCCTGCTGGGCGCGGGCCTGGCCGCCGGCAGCGTGCTGGCGGGCACCCCGCCCGCGGCCGCCACCACGGGCGCCGGCCGCCGCGGCAAGGGCTTCCTGTGGCTGGCCGGCGACCACCACATCCACACCCAGTACAGCAGCGACGGCAAGTACCGCGTCGTCGACCAGGTTCGCCAGGGCGCCAAGCACGGCATGGACTGGCTGGTCATCACCGACCACGGCAGCACCACGCACGCCAAGATCGGCGTGGAGAAGGTCAACCCCGACATCCAGCAGGCCCGCGCCGCCTACGAGGACACCCTCGTCTTCCAGGGCCTGGAGTGGAACATCCCGGCCGCCGAGCACGGCACGGTCTTCGTGCACCCCGGCCAGAACGAGGTCTCCGTCCTCAAGCAGTTCGAGACCGACTACGACGGCAGCGTCAAGGGCGCCTCCGACTCGACCCCCGCCAACGAGGCCCTGGCCGTCGCCGGTCTCGCCTTCCTCGGCGAGCAGGTCCGGCGCCGCAAGGTCAAGGACGCCCTGATGCTCGCCAACCACCCGGCGCGGCGCGGTGTCGACTCCCCGCACGAGATCCGCGCCTGGCGCGACGCCACCCCGGCCGACCACCAGATCGCCGTGGGCTTCGAAGGGGCGCCCGGCCACCAGGCCGCCGGCCTGCCCGCCCCGCTCGGCATGGGCCGGGCCCGCGGCATCTACGACAACAACCCCGGCGCCAACTCCTTCGCCGGCTACCCGCCGGAGAGCTACCGCACCTGGGGCGGCTTCGACTGGATGACCTCCACCGTCGGCGGCCTGTGGGACAGCCTGCTCGCCGAGGGCAAGCCGTGGTGGATCACCGCCAACTCCGACTCGCACCAGGTGTACGCCGACACCGCCGCGCGCGGCGGCGGCGACTTCGCCGCCAACGGCCGCTACGACGACCCGGTCTACGGCGGCGGGATCGACGTCACCCAGGGCGACTACTGGCCCGGCTACTACAGCCGCACCCACGTCGGCGCCGACGGCTTCTCCTACGCCGCCGTCATGGACGGCATCCGCGCGGGCCGCATCTGGGTCGACCACGGCCAGCTCATCAGCGGCCTCGACGTCCGGGTGTCCGGCGGCAGCCGCTGGGCCACCCTCGGCGGCGCCCTGCACGTGCGCAGGGGCACGAAGGTCACGCTCACCGCGGACGTGGCGCTGGCCGGCGGCCCCAACTGGGCCGGGTTCGTCCCGACGCTGGCGCGCGTCGACGTCATCCAGGGCGACGTGACCGGCGAGGTCGTGGACAAGGACACCTTCACCGCCCCGACCGCCAAGGTCGTCAAGTCCTACGAGGTGAACAAGTCCGCCGGCACGGTCCGCCTCACCTACGACCTCGGCACCGTCGACCGCCCCGTCTACGTCCGGCTGCGCGGCACCGACGGCAGGCGCGGCGCGGTCGGCGCGATGGGCGCGGCCGTCGACCCGGCGGGCCCGGCGCTCGACGTCGTCGGCGACGCCGACCCGTGGCTGGACCTGTGGTTCTACTCCAACCCGGTGTGGGTCCTGCCCTCGTGACGCGGTACGTCCTCACCGTCGACCCGGGGCTGAAGGACGTGCGCGCGGCCGACCACCTGCTCCAGGCGCTGGCGGCCGGACTCGCGCTCCCCGAGGACACGTTCGGCTGCACGCACCTCGTCCGGGACGAACGGCCGCGGGTCGCCCTGTCCTTCGCGGTGCGCTCCCCGGACGTCTCCGGCGCGGTCCGGGAGCGGCTGACGGCCAAGGGGTACGCCGTGCTGGACGGCGCCCCCGACGGGGCGGGCCGCGCCGTGCTCTACCCGGGCGCGGCCGGACTCACCGGCACCCTGCCGGTCGCGGAGCTGCTGGCGCGCTCCGCGATCGACCGCGTGACCGTGCTGGGCGCGGCGGACCCGCCCGCCCCGCACACCGCCGTCGTCACCCGGGACCACGTACGGCCGCAGTGGCATGACGGTGAGCTGGTGCTCACCGTCATGCCGGCCGCCGGAGGCACCCTGACGCCCTTCGAGGTACCGGATCCGACGCCCTGCTGCGCCGACCACTGAGCGCCGGCCGCCGCCTCAGGCGGGGCCGGCGCCCAGCTCCGTGAAGACGAACGAGAACGTGGCGGGCCGGGCGTGCAGGTGGTACTGGGGGAGCACGCCGGGCCCGCACGACTGCGAGCCGATGCCCATCTGGCCGTGGTCCAGGTTGACCCACACCGTCTCGCCGGGGACGAGGTCGGTCAGGTGCCCGGCCGCGTCCAGCTGCTCGGTGGTCCAGCGCCGGGCGGTGAACCAGAATTCCGGGTCGCCCTCGACGCGCAGGCCGCCCAGTTCCACCCAGCGCACGTCGGCCCGCGCGCCGTTCTCCTGCGGGCGGACGTAAGGGGTCTGCAACGCGTCGACCGTGGCGTGCCAGCGGCCCAGCATGGAGGCGGACCGCGTGTCGGGGTACGCCTCCCCCGGGCCGCCGCCGAACCACGTCACGCGGTCGGCCGCCGCCAGCCCGAACCGGACGCCGAGCCGGGGCAGGGGCAGCGGCCAGTCGCCCTCGGGCGTGACGGAGACCGACAGCCGCAGCCGGGCGCCGTCCGCCGTCCAGCGGTACACCGTCCGCAGGCCGACCTCGGCCCCCGCGGGCGCCACCCGGGTCCGTACCGCCAGCGCGTCCGCGCCCACCTCCACCGCGTCCAGCCGGTGCCGCATCCGGTGCAGGCCGAGCTTGCGCCAGCGCGGGCCGAGGCGGGCGTCGGGCTGCCAGGGGGCGCCGTTGTCGTTGTCGGTGGGGGCACGCCAGACGTCGAGCCGCGGGGAGGTCACCTCGACGCCGCCGACGCCGCGCAGCGCGCCCGTGCGGGCGTCGAAGACGGCCGGGCCGAGGCGGACGAGCGGCCCGTCGACGGCCGGCGGCTCGCCGGCGGCCGGTGCGGGCGGCCGCCGCCGGGCGACCGGCAGCTGGGCCCAGGCCACCGGGTGCCCCCGTTCCCCCCACGGCGTGTCCTCGGCCAGCACCGCCCGCACCGTCCACTGCGTCTCGGCACCGGCGGGGGCGTCCGGCGGGGCCGGCAGTTTCACGTCGGCCGACTCGCCCGGCGCGAGCGGCGGCACCGGCAGCGGGCCCGACTCGGCCGTCTCGCCGTCCACCTGGCGGGACCACTCGAAGGCCAGTGCGGACAGGTCGGCGAAGTCGTGGGCGTTGGTGACCCGGACCGTGCCGGCGGTGCCGTCCCCCTCGATCCGGACCGGCTCGATCACCTTCTTGTACTCGGTCAGGCCCGGCGACGGCGTCCGGTCCGGGAAGACCAGCCCGTCGCAGACGAAGTTCCCGTCGTGCAGCTCTTCCCCGAAGTCTCCGCCGTAGGCGTAGCCCAGCTCGGGGTGGCGGATGCCGTGGTCGATCCACTCCCAGACGAAGCCCCCCTGGAGCCGGTCGTACGCCTCGAAGATCCGCTGGTAGTCGGCGAGGCCGCCGGGGCCGTTGCCCATGGCGTGACCGTACTCGCAGAGGATGAAGGGCAGCCGGCGACGCCGGCGCGTCCCGCCGTCCAGGCCGCGGCCGATCCTCTCCACCTCGGCGTGCGGGGCGTACATCCGCGCGTACACGTCGGTGTCGCGGCAGCCGGCGTCGCCCTCGTAGTGCACGGGACGGGAGGCGTCGCGGCCGTGGATCCACTCGGCCATGGCGGTCAGCCCGCGCCCGGTGCCGGCCTCGTTGCCGAGCGACCAGATCACGACCGACGGGTGGTTCTTGTCCCGCTCGACCATCCGGGCGGCGCGGTCGAGCAGGGCCGGGGTCCAGCGGTCGTCGTCGCAGGGGTTGTCCCGCCAGGACTGCCCGACGAAGCCGTGGGTCTCCAGGTCGCACTCGTCGACGACCCACAGGCCGTACGCGTCGCACAGGTCGAGGAAGGCCGGGTGCGGCGGGTAGTGCGAGGTGCGGACGGCGTTGACGTTGTGCCGCTTCATCAGCAGCACGTCCGCGCGCATGGTCTCGACGTCCAGGGCGCGGCCGCGCCCGGGATGCCACTCGTGCCGGTTGACGCCCTTGAACAGCACCGGCCTGCCGTTGACCTTGATCAGGCCGTCCTCCAGGGCGACGGTGCGGAACCCGACGCGCAGGGCGACGCGTTCGCCCCCGGTGGCCAGGACGCCGTCGTACAGGCGCGGGGTCTCCGCGGTCCACGGCTCGACGGCGACCGTGACCGGCTCGCCGGTGGCGACGTCGACGGACAGCTCCGGGACGGTGACCCGGCCGGGGACGTCGGAGTCGACGCGCAGGGTGCCCTCGCCGGTGCGGTGGTCGTAGGAGGCGTGCACGAAGAAGTCCCGCACGCCGTCCGCGGGGCGGTGCAGCAGGGTGACGTCACGGAAGATGCCCGGCAGCCACCACTGGTCCTGGTCCTCCAGGTACGAGCCCGCCGACCACTGGTGCACCCGGACGGCGAGGACGTTGCCGGCCGGCCGCAGCAGGTGCCCGACCGCGAACTCGTGCGGCAGGCGGGAGCCCTTGAACTCGCCGAGTTCCGTGCCGTTCAGCCAGACGCGGGCGCACGACTCGACGCCGTCGAAGCGCAGGACCGCGTCGCCGGTGTCCGGCCAGCCGTCGGGGAGGTCGAAGGGGCGCAGGTGGTCGCCGGTGGGGTTCTCGGTGGGGACGCGCGGGGGATCCACCGGGAAGGGGTAGAGGTGGTTGGTGTAGACGGGCGCCCCGTGGCCCTGGAGGACCCAGTGGCCGGGGACGGCGACCGTCGCCCAGGCCCCGGCGTCGTACCCGGGCGCGGCGAAGGAGTCGTCCTCGGCGCCGGCGGCCGGCGACAGCCGGAAGCGCCAGTCGCCGTTCAGGGACAGCCGGGCCGCGTCCGAGGCGTACCGGGCGCGCGGCGGGAGGACCCCGCGGCCCGGTGCGACGTCCTCGACGTAGCCGGCGGAGGGGGTGGTGGTACGGAGGGACATCGGTCTCCTAGGTCAGCCCTTGACGCCGGTCCGCGCGATCCCCCGCACAGCCGGCGCCGGAGGAAGCGGGACACGAGCACCGGGGGCAGGACGGACGGTGCGGTGGCCATGCAGATCGGGTCGTGGTGGACGGTCTGGTTCGTCACGTACGAGGAGAACGCGACCCGGACGGTCCGGGCGCCGGGGTCCTGGCCGACGACCGGCGGCCACGGGCCCGCGTTCCAGCCGTTGACGAAGGTGATCGTCGCGATCGCCGCGGAGCGGTCCGGCGAGTTCGGCACCACGACACGCCAGCACGCACTCCAGTGGCCGAGCCGGCAGCACCGCGCACGAGGCCGTCGCCCGGAGCCCCGCCGCCGCGCCCGTTGTCGCTCCCGCCCGCCGCCCGCCGCCCGCCGCCGGCCGCCCG
>NZ_JBHMCY010000107.1:0-18637 GCF_042430725.1 Streptomyces cinereospinus
GTACTGCAGGGGGGACCCTGTGGGAGAGTAGGACACCGCCGAACAATTTTTGGGAGAACCCCCGCATCCTCGGATGCGGGGGTTTTCTGCGTTTAGGGTCTGAGGCATGCGTTATGACCTGGTCATCTTCGACAATGACGGCGTTCTCGTCGACAGCGAGCCGATCTCCAATCGGCACCTGGCGGCCTATCTGACCGAGCTCGGGCATCCCACGACGTACGAGGAGTCCATTCGGGACTACCTGGGATCCGCGATGCACCGGATTCACGAACTGATCGCGGAGCGTACGGGGCAACGGTTGCCGGGGGACTTCGACGACGTCTTCCACGCCCGCGTGTTCGCCGCGTTCGAGCGGGAGCTGAAGGCGGTGAGCGGGGCCGCCGAGGTGCTGGAGAAGCTGGCGGCGGACGGGGTGCCGTACTGTGTGGCCTCCTCGGGGAGTCATGAGCGGATCCGGGTGGGGCATCGGGTCGCCGGGCTGGGCCGGTGGTTCGACGACGGACGGATCTTCAGTTCGCAGGATGTCGGGCGGGGCAAGCCGGCGCCGGACCTCTTCCTGTACGCGGCCGAGCGGATGGGAGTCGCGCCGGAGCGCTGTGCGGTCGTCGAGGACAGTCCGCTGGGGGTGCGGGCGGCAGTGGCGGCCGGGATGGACGTGTACGGGTTCACCGCGATGACGCCGGCCGCCAAGCTGACCGGGGCCACGGGACTCTTCTCCGGCATGGGAGAGCTGGTCGGGCTGCTCGGCGCAGGCTGAGTGGCATGCAGCCCGGGGTGGTCGTTCGCCGCTCGACCTGACCGATACGGTGGCGGGCATGAGCGGTCGCGCACAGCTGATGTGGGACGAGGCAGTAACGGGCTATGACTTCGGTCCGGACCATCCGATGGACCCGGTCCGGCTGGTGCTGACCCGGGGACTGGTCGGGGCGTTCGGGCTCGACCGTGAGACGGACGTCGTGGCGGCGAAGGCGGCGGGGGAGTCGACGCTGCGCCTGGTCCACCGGCAGGACTACATCGCCGCGGTGAAGGCCGCGTCGGTGGACCCGGGGGCGGCCGACCCGTCGTACGGGCTGGGGACGCCGGACGATCCGGCGTTCGCCGGAATGCACGAGGTGTCGGCGCTCATCGCCGGGCAGTCGGTGGGGGCGGCGGAGGCCGTGTGGCGGGGCGAGGCGCTGCACGCGGTGAACTTCGCGGGCGGACTGCACCACGCGATGCCGGCGGCGGCGTCGGGGTTCTGCATCTACAACGACGCCTCGCTGGCCGTCGCGCGGTTGCTGGAGCTGGGGGCCGAGCGGGTGGCCTACGTGGATGTCGACGTGCACCACGGGGACGGGGTGCAGGCGGCGTTCTGGGAGGACCCGCGGGTCCTGACGATCTCGCTGCACGAGCATCCCCGGACCCTGTTCCCGCAGACCGGCTGGCCGGAGGAGACGGGGCCGGAGGGGGCCGCGGCGGGCTCGGCGGTGAACGTGGCGTTGCCGGCGGGGACGGGGGACGCCGGCTGGTTGCGGGCGTTCCACGCGGTGGTGCCGGAGCTGCTGGCCGACTTCCGGCCGCAGGTACTGGTGACCCAGCACGGGGCCGACACGCATGTCGAGGATCCGCTGGCGCATCTGGCGGTCTCCCTGGACGCGCAGCGGGCGGTGCAGATCGCCTGCCACGAGCTGGCGCACGAGTACGCCGAGGGGCGGTGGGTCGCGCTGGGCGGGGGCGGTTACGCCGTGGTGGATGTGGTGCCGCGGTCCTGGACCCATCTCGTGGCGGTCGCGGCGGGGCGCGAGGTGGCGCCCGAGGCGATGATCCCCGAGGGGTGGCGCCAGGAGGTGTTCGCCCGGACCCGGCAGCTGGCGCCCGCGCGGATGACGGACGGGCGGTGGCCGGTGTCGTGGAAGGACTGGGAGGCCGGGTACGACCCGGCGGATCGGCTGGACCAGGCGGTGCTGGCGACCCGCCGGGCCGCGTATCCGCTGCGGGGGCTGCTGCCGTAGGCGCTGTCTCCCTTTTCCCGTCCGCCCCAGCACGTCATTACGCCAACCGAGCCCCGTTCCCGGATTCCCGCCCCGCCCCCGCCCCCGCATCCGTCACCATCCCCCCATGCCCACCCCCACCGCTCCCCGAGCGTGCCTGCGGGCCCACCTCCTGGCCGCCGGGCTGGCCGGGCCCGTCGCCACCACCCGGGAGGAGAGCCTGCGCAGTTATCGGGCCTTCGCGGCTCGCGATCCCCGGCTGCTGATCGGAATCGATCCCGAACAAGCCTGGTCGGAGCGAGATTTGATCGGGTTGATGGCGGACAGGTGTGGGGTATCGGGTGATCCGAGGTGCGTATCTGGTCAGGATGTGATCGACCCGGAGCTGACGCTCGATGCGCTGGAGGCGTTCTCCGAGCGGCTCGCCATGGTCGCGGAGCATGCCGCTCCCGTGTTGCTCGGGACCGGTCACCCGCACCGGCTGCTCGGTTTCTACGGCGCCTTGGCGGACGCCTTGTCGGCGGCCGGATGTGCCGTCCTCACTCCAGCGAAGGGTCGCTCTGTCGACATAACGACTAGGTTCGGCCTACGCACGTACATCCTTGACTACGTACGAGGCGTCGCCCTGGTGCGGGAACCCGGCGCGTCCGGCTCCGGTTGTGCGACCGGCGCACACACCCATTCCCCGCTCCCGGTCCGTACCGTTCTGGACGCGGCCGCCGAGGCCGGCGGCCCCCTCCCGGAGCTGGTCATCGGGGACCACGGATGGGTCTGCGGCGCAGGTCAGCTGGGGTTCGAGGCCATCGGCCTGGCCGACACCGACGACCCCGCGCCGTTCGTCGGCGAGGCCGAGGGGCGAGTGTCCGTGGTCGTTCCGCTTGATGACGCCGCGCGGTCCGCTTACTACCGGCCGCTGACCCGCTACGTACTCAATCGGGCGTGTCTGTCACAGTAGGCCGCCGATGGGTGCACCTCTTCCCCACTTGCATCACCCGCCCCTAGTCTGGGGAGTGAGCACGCAGCGACGAAGAGTCACCGGAAGGGGAAGCCGGTGGCCGTCGAGTCGAGTGCGGAAGGTTCAGGTGTGTCATGGCTGCAGCTGGAGACCAGAGGCCTCTGAGCGAGGTCCAGTTCCTTACCGTGGCGGAGGTCGCCTCGGTGATGCGAGTGTCGAAGATGACCGTGTACCGCTTGGTGCACAGCGGTCATCTGCCCGCGATCCGGGTGGGGCGGTCCTTCCGCGTCCCCGAGAACGCGGTTCACGAGTACCTCCGCGACAGCTATGTGGGGGTGGAATCGGCCTGACGGCGCGCGCAGGGGAGACCGGACACAGGGCACTTCCGTTCTCCCCGTGCACCTCGATTACGACCTCAGCGCTCGGGCGGGTAGGCTAGCCCCTCGTAGGTCGTGTGGGCCCATGGCGCCCAAACACCGAGTGATGAGAAGTGAGCGAGGGTAGTCGTGGGCTCTGTTATCAAGAAGCGGCGCAAGCGGATGGCCAAGAAGAAGCACCGCAAGCTGCTCAAGCGCACGCGCGTTCAGCGTCGTAACAAGAAGTAACGACGCGCGGACGCCGAGGCGGCGTTGCTGTGGCCCCCCACTCTTGCGGTGGGGGGCCACAGGCGTTCCCGCGGTCCCGCGACCGTGTTCTCCCGTCACCTGGTGCAGCGGGCGGTCGTCACAGCGCGACGGCGAACCGCTAGGTTGGCCGCTGACGGGAACTCGGCAGCGGTACGAGGGCTGGAAGGAAGGCACGGATCGTGGGCAAGGTCGTGCTCGTGACCGGAGTGGCCCGCCAGCTGGGCGGCCGGTTCGTCCGACGGATCCAGCGGGACCCGGACGTGGAACGGGTCGTCGCCGTCGACGCGGTCCCGCCCGAGCACCACCTGGGCGGCGCGGACTTCATACGGGCCGACATCCGGCAGCCCACCATCGCGCGCGTGCTGGCCGAGACGGCCGCCGACACGGTCGTCCACATGGACGTCACCGCCACCGCGCTGGGCAGCGGCAGCCGGACCACGGTCAAGGAGACCAACGTCATCGGGACGATGCAGCTGCTCGGCGCCTGCCAGAAGTCCCCGACCGTACGCCGGCTGGTGGTGAAGTCCAGCACGAACGTCTACGGTTCGGCGCCCCGCGACCCGGCCGTGTTCGTCGAGACCACCTCGCCCAAGTCGCTGCCCAGCGGCGGCTTCGCCAAGGACACGGTGGAGGTCGAGGGGTACGTGCGCGGGTTCGCGCGCCGCCGGCCGGACGTGGCGGTGTGCGTGCTGCGGTTCGCCAACATCCTGGGCCCGAGCGCCGACTCGCCGCTCGCCTCGTACTTCTCGCTGCCGGTGCTGCCCACGGTGTTCGGCTACGACCCCCGGCTGCAGTTCGCGCACGAGGACGACGTGATCGAGGTGCTGCGGACGGCCTCGCACGAGCCGCGCCGGGGCACCCTGAACAGCGGCACCTTCAACATCGCCGGCGACGGCGTCCTGCTGCTCAGCCAGTGCTCCCGGCGGCTCGGCCGCCCCACCGTGCCGCTGCTGCTGCCTGCCGTGACGTGGGCCGGCTCACTGGTGCGTACCCTGGGCATGACGGACTTCTCACCCGAGCAGATCCGACTGCTGACCCATGGCCGGGTGGTGGACACGACCCAGATGCGCGAGACGCTGGGATTCCAGCCGAAGTACACCACCGCGGAGACGTTCGCGGACTTCGCGCGCAGCCGCGGTCCCGGACTTCTGCCGCCCGAGGCCCTTGCGGGGGCCGTCGACCGGATCGCCGCGCTGCCCGTCGCCGGCGGCGGCCACCCCCCGACGCAGAGCGCCAACTGAGGAGCGCATCAACGATGGCGGACGCCAAGGTCATTCCGTTCGACGACGACCGGTCCCGCGGGAACGCCGTACAGCGGCCGTCGCGGCGTGGCCGGAGCGGGGGGAACCGGCGGCCCGGCGGGGAGTCCGCGCGGGTCCGTGACAAGAACGAGGGGGGCGAGGTCCAGCCCCTGCCCGGCCGCACGCGTGCGCCGGGCGACGTACCCGTGCCCCATGAGGATCAGGTCCACGACGATCAGGTCCACGAGGAAGAGGTGGCGGGCGGGGGCGAGCGGCGGCAGCCCCTGGACGAGGGCGGTCTGGACAAGCGCGTCGCCGCCGGTCTCGCCTTTCTGCGCCGCCGCCTCACCGGCGACTACGAGGTCGACGACTTCGGCTACGACGCCGAGCTCACCGACCAGGTGCTGATGTCCCTGCTGCGCCCGGTGTACGAGAAGTACTTCCGGGTCGAGGTGAAGGGCGTCGAGAACATCCCCTCCGAGGGTGGCGCCCTGATCGTCGCCAACCACTCCGGCACGCTCCCGCTGGACGGCCTGATGATGCAGGTCGCCGTGCACGACCACCATCCGGCCGGCCGTCACCTGCGGCTGCTCGCCGCCGACCTGGTCTTCGTCCTGCCGGTCGTCAACGAACTCGCCCGCAAGCTCGGCCACACCCTGGCCTGCGCGGAGGACGCCGAGCGCCTCCTCGGGCAGGGGGAACTGGTCGGGGTGATGCCGGAGGGCTTCAAGGGCATCGGCAAGCCCTTCAGCGAGCGCTACAAGCTCCAGCGCTTCGGCCGCGGCGGCTTCGTCTCCACCGCGCTGCGCCAGGGCACCCCGATCGTCCCGTGCTCGATCGTCGGGGCGGAGGAGATCTACCCGATGCTGGGCAACGCGAAGACCCTGGCGCGTCTGCTGGGCTTCCCGTACTTCCCGCTGACCCCGACCTTCCCGTGGCTGGGCCCGCTCGGCGCGATCCCGCTGCCCACCAAGTGGACGATCCAGTTCGGCGAGCCGATCCCCACGGACGGTTATCCGCTGGAGGCGGTCGACGACCCGGTGCTGATGTTCAACCTGACCGACCAGGTCAGGGAGCAGATCCAGCACACCCTGTACAAGCTGCTGGTACAGCGCCGCTCGGTGTTCTTCTGACCGCGTACGTACGGGACCGCGTACGTACGCCGGCGGGGGCACCCCTGGTGTGGGGTGCCCCCGCCGGCGTCGTGCTCGGGCGTCCTGCCCGGTGTCCTACTCGGCGTCCTCGGTGTCGAGGCCGAGTCCGGGGAGCAGCCCCGGGAGCAGCGGCGGGACGGTGACGTCGGGCTCGGCCGTCGGTGGCCTGCTCTGCGACGGGGAGGCGCTGCCGATGTCCTTCGGCGGGTCGAGCAGGCCGCCCGTGTCGCCGCCGAGCAGGCCGTCGGTCTCGTCGCCGGACTCGGCCGAGCGGCTCGGGCCGCCGCCGCTGCCGGTGTCGGTGCCGTCGTCGAAGGAGCCGCCGCCGCTGCTGGGGGCCGTCGAGCCGCGACCGGACTCGGTGGCACCCGTGGCCGGCCCGCTGCCGGGGCCGCGCCGCCCGCCGTCCTCGCTGCCGCCGCCCTGGGCGGGGGGCCGCGGGAGCAGGGACTGCAGCGGGGCGACTTCCTGGTCTATGGCGGCGAACACCGACGAGACCTGCTCACTGACGTCCCCGAGCTGCACCGGAAGCCGCTCGCGCAGGGCACCCCAGGCGTCGCGGTGCGAGTGGGAGAAGGCGGAGAGGGCCTGGATCGGGCCCAGTGAGCCGGGGTCGCGCTCGTACGCGGCGGTCAGCAGCCGGTGGCCCTCGGAGGCGTCGTGCGTCATACCGGACAGGGCGCGGCGGATCTCGCCGAGCGACTCGTGGTCGAGGTGGCCGCCACGGCCGCGCTCCATCAGCCGGCGTGCTTCACTCAGGCGGGTGGACGCCTGGTCGAGGAACATCTGCCCGCGCTCGTCGTCCCCGTCCGCGAGGCCGCGTTTGAAGTCCTCGATGCCACGCTTGAGCCCGTACAGCGAGTCGCCGGGCAGGGCGTCCCCGCTGGCGGCGGCGACTCCGCCGAAGGCACTGGCGGCGACGCCCACGCTGAGCCCGCCGGCGGTGAGTCCCTTGGCCAGGCGTGTACGCGGACGGATCTTGCCCAGGGGGGCGGCCCGGTGAGCGCCCCGGCCGCGCGCGGAGCGCTGCTCGGGCACCGCGGGATCGGACGCCGCCCCGCCGCCCTCCCGCAGCATCGCCTCGAACTGGGCCACCAGTCGCGCCCGCTGGACGACCTTGACCTCGGGATCCAGTGCCGGCTTGGGCAACGCGCCGAGACCGGAAGCGAGGGCCAACAGGCGGCCCTGCTCCGTCGGTTGTCCCGCAGCAGCCGGGGGCGGCTCCTCGGACTGCTCGGCCGCCGGGCCCCGCTCGGACTGCTCCTCCAGGGCCTGGGCGAAGGCGTTCGCCCGCCGGTGCGCCGATACGTTCGCGATCACTGGCGGCACCTCCTCTCGTCATGACGGTCGACTCCCCAGGGGGTCCTGAGGGTTGCACGCCCCGGCCGCGACCACACGAGCGAGGGGTCGGAGTCGGCCAGGGGGTGACCACAGGGAGCCTGCATCCCGCACAACGAGCGGCGCGGCACTTGGGTTACGGACGGAGGAGGATCGGACGGCGAAGCCAACTGTCTTTCACTGTGGGTGAGTTGGTGAACGCGGAGCGTGGTCTCGGGTGCGGGGGCTCAGCGGGCGTCGTCGGGGAGGAGGCGGGCGAGGGTGCGTACGGCGCGGTACTGGAGGGTCTTGATGGCGCCCTCGTTCTTGCCCATCACGCGAGCGGTCTCGGCGACCGAGAGGCCCTGGAGGAAGCGGAGCGTCACGCACTCCTGCTGCTGGGGGTTGAGCCGCCGCACCGCGTCCAGCAGGGCGGCGTTGGAGAGCGACTCCAGTACCGAGTCCTCGGGCGAGCGCTCGACCTCGTTGGCGTCGAGCATCTCGCCGGTGGTCACTTCCAGCCGGAACCGACTGGACTTGAAATGGTCGGCGACCAGATTGCGCGCGATGGTGACCAGCCACGCACCGAAATCGCGCCCCTGCCAGGTGAACGTACCGATCCTGCGCAGCGCCCGCAGAAAGGTCTCGCTCGTCAGGTCCTCGGCGGTCGCCTTGCCGCCGACCCGGTAGTAGATGTACCGGTACACGGTGTCGCTGTACTGGTCGTAGAGCCGCCCGAACGCGTCGGCCTCGCCGGCCTGGGCGCGCTCCACCAGGTCCATCATCCGGGCGCTGTCGCTGTCGGCGGCCGGACGGCGTGCGGTGGCCCCTCCGGCCGAGCGGCCTCGTCTGCCGACCGCGGCGCCGCCGTCGGCCAGTGCGTAGCACGGGCCGATCGGCGCGGCGGCGGTGAATGCGGGGACGGCGTACGCGGTGGGGACGAAGCCGCGCAACAGGTCCAGGACCGTTGCGCGCAGCGTAGCCAGGCCCGAGGCGTCAACCCCGACGTGTGGGTACACGAGACTCCCAGAGGCAGAGCTTCCATCACGTGCAGTGCGGGACCTTTCACCCGTCGTAGCGACGAGAGGGGTACCGGTGTGCGTCTGAGGAGAATAACGCTTCGTACAGGCGCTGCTACGCCCAGTTGCTCAAATCATCGATTACGTCGCTTCCGTAACCGATTGGGCGCTGATCAAGTGCCGGAGAGTGATCACTTGTTGATCGTTCGGGTTCGACTTCGGGGTCGGTCCGGGGCGTGTTGTGCCCAGGTGCGGACGAGGTGACTGGACGGCCGGCGGTGTGGGTACGGGACCTCGATCGGCCGCCGTTCCGGGTGGGCCCTGCGGGGCCGCTGGGACGCGGGCGGGGGTGGCGCGCACGAGCGGGGTGTCGCGAGGGTGGCGCGCGGGCGGGGTGTCGCGGGGGCGTGGGCCGTGGTGGTGGGGGTGTCGCGGGGGCGTGGGCCGTGGTGGTGGGGGTGTCGCGGTCGCGTGGGGCCGGGTCCGCTACCGCCGCCGCCGGTGCAGCGCGATGGCCGCGGCGGTGCCCCCCGCCACGGCGCCGACCCCGGCCGCCGCCGGGATGCCGACCTTCGCCGCCTTGCGCCCGGTGCGGTAGTCCCGCAGCCGCCAGTCCATCTCCCGCGCGTATTTGCGCAGCTTGCTGTCGGGATTGATCGCGTAGGGGTGCCCCACCAGGGAGAGCATCGGGATGTCGTTGTGCGAGTCGCTGTACGCCGCGCAGCGCGAGAGGTCCAGAGTCTCGGCCACGGCCAGCGCGCGCACCGCCTCGGCCTTCGCCGGCCCGTGCAGCGGCTCGCCCACCAGCTTGCCCGTGTAGACGCCGTCCACCGACTCGGCCACGGTCCCCAGCGCGCCCGTCAGCCCCAGCCGCCGGGCGATCACCTGCGCGATCTCCACCGGTGCGGCCGTCACCAGCCACACCTTCTGCCCCGCGTCGAGGTGCGCCTGCGCCAGGGCCCGGGTCCCCGGCCAGATCCGCTCGGCCATGTACTCGTCGTAGATCTCCTCGCCGATCGACTGGAGCTCGGCCACCCGATGCCCCTTGACGATCGACAGCGCCGACTCGCGCACGTCCTGCATGTGGTCCGGGTCCTCGAACCCGGCCAGCCGGAACCACGCCTGCTGCCAGGCGAACTTGGCCAGGTCGCGGGTCTCGAAGAACCTCCGCTTGTACAGGCCCCGCCCGTAGTGGAAGAGCGCGGCGCCCTGCATCACGGTGTTGTCGAGGTCGAAGAACGCGGCGGCCTGCTCGTCGCCGCGCACGGGGAACTCCGGCTCCGCGCCGACGGGGGGGACGGAGGGGTCCTGTGTCTTGCGCGCGGCCTCCGCCGCGGCCTCGCCTGCCAACACGCTCCGCGCCGTGGCGGAGCGCCTACGGGGAGTGAGCCATCCGAGAGCGGCCATGGCGTGAGCATAGCCATTTCGTTCGGAGGTTCCGGAGTCGAGAGGTTGGGACGCCGTGAACTCTGCACGACCGTGTCGTTAAAGTCCCGCCCGCCGCGGGGCGAGAATGGCCCGTATGAGCCCGATTTTCCGCCGTAGGAAGCCCGTCGCGCCGCAGGATCGCCTGGTCACGCTGATCCGCAAGCCCGGCTGCCATCTGTGTGATGACGCACAGTCCGTGATCGAGAAGGTCTGTGCCGACCTCGGTGTGTCGTGGGAGCAGAAGGACATCACCGAGGACAAGGAACTCCATGAGGCGTACTGGGAACAGATTCCCGTCGTTCTGGTGAACGGGGAGCAGCACACGTTCTGGCGGGTGGACGAGGGGCGTCTGCGCAAGGCCCTCACCGAGTAGCGCCGCCGACGTGCGCGCCGGTCGCGTCCCGCGTGCGCGCTCGCCGGGTAAACGGGCGCTCGGACTGGCTTAGGATCGACGGCAACTGGTCTCGGGGGCGGGAACTTTTCAGGAGAGTGTTCGATTGTGGCCCCCCTCCCGCCCCCTCACGGAGTACGCGTGACCCCGGTCACGTTGGCCGGACAAATCGGACACCATCTTTGTGCACGCGTTCACAAAGACATAGCCTGCTTTCGACGGGGCGGTCCGGGGACGTATGACCGCCCACAGCCCCGCTCTACCCGCAGGAGCACCGTGGCAACTGGCCGAACTCACCGACCGGCGACCCGTAGCCGAGGGATTCCCGAGGCCACCGTCGCCCGTCTTCCGCTGTACCTCCGAGCCCTGACCGCGCTGTCGGAGCGCTCGGTACCCACGGTCTCGTCCGAGGAACTGGCGGCTGCGGCGGGGGTGAACTCCGCGAAGCTGCGCAAGGACTTCTCCTACCTCGGCTCCTACGGCACCCGGGGTGTCGGCTACGACGTCGAGTATCTCGTCTACCAGATCTCGCGCGAACTAGGCCTCACCCAGGACTGGCCGGTCGTGATCGTCGGTATCGGAAACCTGGGCGCCGCCCTCGCCAATTACGGCGGTTTCGCCTCCCGCGGCTTCCGGGTCGCCGCGCTCATCGACGCCGACCCGGCGCTCTCCGGCCGCTCGGTCGCCGGGATCCCCGTGCAGCACACCGACGACCTGGAGAAGATCATCCAGGACAACGGCGTGTCGATCGGCGTGATCGCGACCCCCGCGGGCGCCGCCCAGCAGGTGTGCGACCGGCTGGTCGCCGCCGGCGTCACCTCCATCCTGAACTTCGCGCCGACCGTGCTGTCCGTGCCGGACGGTGTCGACGTGCGCAAGGTGGACCTCTCCATCGAGTTGCAGATCCTCGCCTTCCACGAGCAGCGCAAGGCCGGCGAGGAGGCCGCGACCCCCGACGGCGGCGGCCCGGCCGCCGGCCCGCGCAAGGAGTCCGCCGACAAGGGGCCCGACGGGGACGTACCCGCCGTGATGCCGGCATGAGCCTGCTCGTCGTCGGACTGAGTCACCGCAGCGCCCCGGTCAGTGTGCTGGAGCGGGCCGCGCTGAGCGCGGACGCCCAGGTCAAGCTGGTCCAGGACACGGTCGCCGCCGAACCGGCCGCCGAGGCCGCGGTGCTCGCCACCTGCAACCGCATCGAGCTCTACGCCGACGTGGACAAGTTCCACGCCGGTGTCGCCGAGCTGTCCACGCTGCTGGCCCTGCACAGCGGGGTGGGCCTGGACGAGCTCACGCCGTATCTCTACGTGCACTACGAGGACCGGGCCGTCCACCACCTGTTCTCGGTGGCGTGCGGGCTGGACTCGATGGTCGTCGGCGAGGGGCAGATCCTCGGCCAGATCAAGGACGCCCTGGCCCGCGCGCAGGAGCTGCACACCGCCGGACGGCTGCTGAACGACCTGTTCCAGCAGGCGCTGCGGGTCGGCAAGCGCGCCCACACCGAGACCGGCATCGACCGGGCCGGGCAGTCCCTGGTCACCTTCGGGCTGGAGCAGCTGGCCTCCGGCGCGCCCGTGGAGAAGTGGGCGCGGGGCCGGCGGGCGCTGGTCATCGGCGCCGGTTCGATGTCCTCGCTGGCCGCCGCCACGCTGGCGCGGGCCGGCGTCGGCGAGGTCGTCATCGCCAACCGCACCTTCGACCGCGCCGAGCGCCTGGCACAGATACTGAACCAGGCCGGCGACACGGACGCGGTGGCCCGGGCGGTACCGATGGAGTCGGTACGGGCCGAGCTGACACGTGCCGACATCGCCGTCTCCTGCACCGGCGCCACCGGGCTCGTGCTGCCCGCCGAAGAGGTCGCCAACGCCGTCGAGGCCCGCGCCGGCCGCCCGGCGCGGGCCGAGCAGGGCGCCGGGGACACCGGGGAGGGCCGTACGGCACCGCGGGCGGACGCCCGGCGGACGCCGCTGCCGCCCACCTCGGTGGGGGCCGAGGACGGCTGCCCGCTGGACCTGGCCGCGCCCGGCTTCTCGGTGATGGGCGAGGCCGCCGTGGCCGGGCTGGACGCCGCGACGCTGGAGCAGCACGCCGCCTGGGCCGCCGGCAGCGCGGTCGAGCGGCGGGAGGCGGCGCGCCGGGTGCCCGAGGTGGAGCCCGAGCTGATCACCGCGCTGGCCGCGACCGTGGCCACCGCCGGCCGGATCCCCGAGCACCGCAGGCCGGAGCCGGTCGCCGAGCTGCCGCGGCCCGAGCCGGTCCTGTTCCTGCTCGACCTCGCGATGCCGCGGGACATCGACGCGGCCGTGCACCGGCTCGCCGGGGTGCGGCTGGTGGACATCGAGTCGCTGGCCGAGGCGTCCGCGGACGCCCCGATGGCGGCCGACGTCGACCAGGTCCGGCGTGTCGTCTCCGACGAGGTGGCGGCGTTCGGGGCCGCGCTGCGGGCCGCGCACATCACGCCGACCGTGGTCGCGCTGCGCGCCATGGCCGCCGACGTGGTGGCCGGCGAGATCGCCCGGCTGGACGGGCGGCTGCCCGGCCTGGACGACAAGCAGCGCAGCGAGATCCGGCAGGCCGTGCACCGGGTCGTCGACAAGCTCCTGCACGCGCCGACCGTACGGGTCAAGCAGCTCGCGGCCGAGCCCGGCGGCGCCGGGTACGCCGACGCGCTGCGGACCCTGTTCGACCTCGACCCCGAGACGGTGGCCTCCGTCTCCCGCGCCGAGGACAGCACCGAGAAGACCGCACAGAACCGAGGGCCGGCATGACTGAGAAGGCACTGAGGCTGGGAACCAGGCGCAGCAAGCTCGCCATGGCCCAGTCCGGGCAGGTGGCGGAAGCCGTGAGCCAGGTGACCGGACGGCCCGTCGAGCTCGTCGAGATCACCACGTACGGCGATGTCTCCCGTGAGCACCTCGCGCAGATCGGCGGCACCGGCGTGTTCGTCACCGCGCTGCGCGACGCGCTGCTGCGCGGGGAGGTCGACTTCGCGGTGCACTCGCTGAAGGACCTGCCGACCACGCAGCCCGAGGCGCTGGCGCTGGCCGCCGTGCCGCCGCGCGAGGACCCCCGGGACGTGATCGTCGCCCGGGACGCGCTGAAGCTCACCGACCTGCCGCGCGGGGCCCGCGTCGGCACCGGCTCGCCGCGCCGGATGGCGCAGCTGAACGCCTTCGCGCGCGGGCACGGGCTGGACATCGAGACGGTGCCGGTCCGCGGCAACGTCGACACCCGGATCGGGTACGTCCGCACGGGCGAGTTCGACGCCGTCGTCCTCGCCGCCGCCGGGCTGCACCGGATCGGCCGGATCGACGAGGTGACCGACTTCCTGTCGGTCGACACGGTTCTGCCCGCCCCCGGCCAGGGGGCCCTGGCGATCGAGTGCGCCGCGGACAACGCGGACCTCATCGCCGTGCTCGGCGAACTCGACGACCCGTTCACCCGGGCCGCCGTGACCGCCGAACGGTCCCTGCTCGCCGCCCTGGAGGCCGGTTGCAGCGCCCCTGTGGGCGCGCTCGCCGACCTTCTGGCCGACGGGCAGATTGTCAAGGAAATGCGCCTGCGGGGCGTCGTCGGCACGACCGACGGCACCCGGATGGTGCAGCTGTCCACCACCGGTCCCGTGCCCGAGACGCATGACCGGGCAGTCGCACTCGGCCGCGAACTCGCCGCCGAGATGCTCGCCCAGGGCGCGGCCGGTCTGATGGGGGAGCGAGCACAGTGAGCCCCACCACCCTTCCCGCCGCCGGTCCGGAACACGGGCACGTCACCTTCCTCGGTGCCGGACCCGGGGATCCGGGACTACTGACTTTGCGCGCCGTCGAGGCGCTGGCGAACGCCGACGTACTCGTCGCCGAGCACGAGGTGCTCGACGTGGTACGCACGCACGCCCGCCCGGGCGTCGCCGTCGTGAACACCGAACCGGGTCCTTCGTCGGACCTCGGTCCGGGCACAGGCACGCCCCAGCTGACGGTTGTTGACGGCACGTCAGCAACCGCTCAGGTCCCCGCGGTGAGGGATGCCGCACATCTTGTCATGGAGGCCGCGCGGGGCGGCAGGCGGGTCGTCCGTGCCGTGCCCGGGGACCCCGGACTCGACACGTACGCCGCCGAGGAGATGCTCGCCTGCGCCGCCGCGGGGGTGCCGTTCGAGGTGGTGCCCGGTGTCGCGGCCGCGGTCGGGGTGCCGGCGTACGCCGGTGTGCCGCTGCGTGACGCGCAGGGGGCGGACGTGCGGTTCGTGGACGCGCGGACCGCTTCCGGCCGGTGCTGGACGGAGGTCGGGGCGTCGGACGGGACGGTCGTCGTGTCGACCACGCTCGACTCCGTGGCCGCCGCCGCGGGCGAGCTGGTGTCCGCGGGGCGCAAGCCGGACACGCCGCTGACCGTGACGGTCGCGGGGACCACCACCCGGCAGCGGACGTGGACCGCCACGCTGGGGACGATCGCGCAGACGCTGAAGCAGGCCAAGGCGCTGCCCTCGCCCGAGGGCGGGCGGCCCGTGATAGCCGTGGTCGGGGAGCGTTCCGCCGCCGCTCAGCGTGAGCAGTTGTCGTGGTTCGAGTCCAAGCCGCTGTTCGGCTGGAAGGTGCTCGTGCCGCGGACCAAGGAGCAGGCGGCTTCGCTCTCCGACCAGCTGCGGTCGTACGGGGCCGTGCCGCACGAGGTGCCGACGATCGCCGTCGAGCCGCCGCGGACGCCCCAGCAGATGGAGCGGGCGGTCAAGGGGCTGGTCACCGGGCGGTACGAGTGGATCGCCTTCACCTCGGTGAACGCCGTGAAGGCCGTGCGGGAGAAGTTCGAGGAGTACGGGCTCGACGCGCGGGCCTTCGCGGGCATCAAGGTCGCCGCGGTGGGGGAGCAGACGGCGAAGGCGCTGGTGGCCTTCGGAGTGAAGCCGGATCTGGTGCCGAGCGGGGAGCAGTCGGCGGCGGGGCTGCTGGAGGACTGGCCGCCGTACGACCCCGTGTTCGACCCGATCGACCGGGTGTTCCTGCCGCGGGCCGACATCGCCACGGAGACGCTGGTGGCGGGGCTCATCGAGCTGGGGTGGGAGGTCGACGACGTCACGGCGTACCGGACCGTGCGGGCGTCGCCGCCGCCCGCGGAGACCCGGGAGGCGATCAAGGGCGGTGGGTTCGACGCCGTGCTGTTCACGTCGTCGTCCACGGTGCGGAACCTGGTCGGGATCGCCGGCAAGCCGCACAACGTGACCGTGATCGCGTGTATCGGGCCCGCGACGGCGAAGACCGCCGAGGAGCACGGGCTGCGGGTGGACGTGATGGCTCCGGAGCCGTCCGTGCACAAGCTGGCGGAGGCGCTGGCCGACTTCGGGGTGCGGCGGCGGGCCGCGGCGGTGGAGGCCGGGGATCCGGTGACGCGGCCGAGTGAGCGGCGGCCGGGGGCGCGGAGGCGGCGGTCGACGACGTGAGGTCCTGAGGGTGAGGTGGTGGCGGGGCGTGCCGTGACGGCGCGCCCCGCTGCCGCGTCACAGGGGTTCGTCAGCCTTGTGCGGCGTACGGCAGGAAGGTCGTCCAGGTGGCGGGGGTGAGGGCGAGACGGGGGCCGTGGGGGTCCTTGGAGTCGCGGACGTGGACGATCGCCAGAGCGGTGGCGACCTCGACGCAGGAGGGGCCGTCGTCCGAGCTGTGACTGCTCTTTATCCACTCCAGCTTGCCGTCGGCTCCGGCAGAAGGCTTGAGGGTCATGACTCTCCCAGCACTTTTTCGATGAAGGCCAGCGACTCTCGTGGTGTGAGAGCCTGCGCCCGGATGATCCCATAGCGCATGTCGAGGATCGTGGTCTCTTTCGGGTCGGTGATCACGCGGTTGGTGAGTTGGACTTCGTTCAGACCCACGGCCGTTCCGTCCTTGAGTTTGAGCAGTCGGAAGGGACCGCCGAGACCTGAGTTCTCCTCACGGTTCAGAGGCAACACCTGTAGGTCGACGTTCCGCAGCCGGGCCACTTCCGACAGCCGTTCGAGCTGATTGCGCATCACCATCTTGCCCCCGATCAAGCGGCGCAGCGTCGCCTCGCACAGCACGAAGCTGAGGAGCGGGCGAGCACTTGGGGCCCAAAGGATTTCTTGACGATCCAGCCGAGCAGCCACCCGCTGCTCCAACTCCTCTTCCGCGAACTGCGGTCGCCGAGAGCCGAACACCGCCCGCGCGTAGACCTCAATCTGCAACAGTCCGTCGATGACGGAGTTGTTGTAGGAGCAGATCTCGACCGCTTCCGCCTCCAGTCGCTTCACGTCCCGCACCTTCTTCGGGTACCGGACCTCCGCCACGTCCCGCTTGAGCGCCGCGATCTTGCCGCCCGCGCCACACACCTCGTCCGCCGCGTCCAAGTACTCCGGCCGGGGAATCCGCCGCCCCCGCTCCACCGAGGAGACCAGTTCCTCCCCGTATCCGATCGCCGCGCCGAACTCCGCCTGGGTGAGTCCGGCCGCCTCCCGCCACAGCTTCAGCTGCCGTACGACCGTCCGCATCACGGCCCCGGCCTCTTCGTCGTCCAGCCCCGCTTCCCACCCGCTCACGCTCGCCTCTCTCCGTCGCGCCCTTCCCCGTACCAACTCCGGCCGTCTGCCCTGGTCACCCCGGGCAGCCCGGACGGAATCCGGACACCTCACGGACAGCCACCGGTGGCACGGGTCGTCTGCCTTCACAAGCTACGCATGTGCGAACACCCTGAGTGACGTGAATCAGGAAATCACCGCACACCGAACCCCGCTCCACCAGTTCTCCGTGCCGCTCTCCGCCACCCGCCGGGGCGCCCGCCTCGCCCGTCTGCTGGCCACCGAGCAACTGCGTTCCTGGGGACTGCCGCTGGACCCGGCCCGGCTGATCGTGGCCGAACTCGCGGCGAACGCCGCCGTGCACGGTCGCGTGCGCGGCCGGAGTTTCCGGCTCGGCCTCACCGTCACAGCGCCCGCCGTCCTCCGTATCGAGGTCACCGACGCCCGGGGCGGGCAACTGCCCAGGCGGGCACGGACGGCCGCCGGGGCGGAGCCCACCGAGTCCGGTCACGGTCTGCTGCTGGTAGAGGAGCTGGCCGACCGCTGGGGCGTACGGACAGGCCCGGTGCCGTGCAAGACCGTGTGGGCGGAGCTGGACCTCGGCCGGTGACAGGTTCTCCGTCAGCCGCGTATGCCCGGGAGATGCTCTCCAGTACGGTCCAGCTCCAGTGGCGTCCGTGGACCACGCCGGTCGTCTCGGCGGTGATGCGGCATCCGGACATCACCGCGGTGGTCTCCTTGAGGGCGGGCGCGGCCATCGACGCCGCGCTTCGACGGTGATCGTGCCCGGCGCCCGATCGATGGGGGCGGGAAGACGAGGACCCCAACCCCGGCCGCCTGGTCCGACTCGGCGTCGGCAAAGGCAGGGGTGGGGCGGGCGTAGCGTAGACGGCATGACGACGTACGGATCCTTTCCTGGGGCGCGGCCCCGGCGGCTGCGGACCTCCCCCGTCATGCGGCGCATGGTCGCCGAGACCCGGCTGCATCCCGCCGACTTCATCCTGCCCGCGTTCGTACGGGAGGGCGTGGGCGAGCCGGTGCCGGTCGCCGCGATGCCGGGGGTCGTGCAGCACACCCGGGACAGTCTCAAGAAGGCCGCTGCCGAGGCGGTGGCCGCCGGGGTCTCCGGGATCATGCTGTTCGGGGTGCCGGAGGACGCGAAGAAGGACGCGGTCGGGACCCCTGGGACCGATCCGGACGGGATTCTGCAGGTCGCGATCCGGGACGTGCGGGCCGAGGTCGGGGACGAACTGCTGGTGATGTCCGATCTGTGTCTCGACGAGACCACCGATCACGGGCACTGCGGTGTGCTCGACGAGTTCGGGCGGGTCGACAACGACGCCACCCTGGAGCGGTACGCCGAGATGGCCCAGGTGCAGGCCGACGCGGGCGCCCATGTGGTCGGGCCCAGCGGGATGATGGACGGGCAGATCGGGGTCGTCCGGGACGCGCTCGACCAGATCGGGCGGGAAGATGTGGCCGTGCTGGCCTACACCGCCAAGTACGCGTCGGCGTTCTACGGCCCCTTCCGGGAGGCCGTCGCCTCCTCGTTGCAGGGGGACCGCAAGACGTACCAGCAGGACCCCGCCAACGCGCGGGAGTCGATGCGGGAGCTGGCCCTGGACCTGGAGGAGGGGGCCGACCTGGTGATGGTGAAGCCGGCCGGGCCCTATCTGGACATTCTGGCGCGGGTCGCGGACGCGGTGGACGTGCCGGTGGCCGCCTATCAGATCTCCGGTGAGTACTCGATGATCGAGGCCGCCGCCGAGAAGGGGTGGATCGACCGGGATCGGGCCATCCTGGAGACCCTGACCGGCATCAAGCGGGCCGGCGCGCGCAACATCCTCACCTACTGGGCCACCGAAGTGGCCCAGAAGCTGGTCAAGGGTTAGGAGGGGCCGGCCCCCGGCGTGTCCTGACCGCAGGGCGGACCGCGGACCGTCCGCGATGCGGCCCCGTGCCCGGCAGGCTTGGGTTCTAGCGGTCGTTGCAACACTGCCTGGCTCAGGTGGTGAGTAGATCA
>NZ_JBHMCY010000108.1:0-18181 GCF_042430725.1 Streptomyces cinereospinus
TACCCGTTCCCAGCCGGGTCCGCGACAAGATCGCGAAGTCAGACTGGAGTACTAGTGAACTCTAAGCTGAGCCGCACGGGGTGCCTCCCGTCAAGAGGTTGAACAGTTTCCGGGACCATGCGCACAGCGCGGGCACCGCCACCTCGGGCGGGAGCGGCGCGCGTGCGAACGGTGACGGAGGGTTACGTCCGTTGTTTCAGGGTTGCCGAGGTCAGCCCCGCCTGGACCTGGCGCTGGAAGGACAGGTACACGACCAGCATCGGGATCATCGCGATGGTCACCCCCGCGAAGAGCACCGGCAGGTCGGAGGCGTAGCCCTGCTGCTGTTCGAACTGGACCAGGCTCTGGGTGAGGACGTAGCGCTCGGGGTCGTCACCGCTCTGCGGCTGCATCAGGACCGTGGGCAGGATGAACTGGTTCCACTGCCCGAGCATGTTGAAGATGCCCACGCTGATCAGGCCCGGCCTGGCCATCGGCAGCATGACCTGGAAGAAGGCCCGGGTGTGCGAGGCGCCGTCCAGGATCGCCGCCTCGAACACCGCCGTCGGCAGGGTGCGCGGAAGAAGGCGTGCATGAAGAACACGGTGAACGGCATCGAGTAGGCGACGTACACCAGGATCAGCCCCTGGTAGGTGTTGAGCAGGTCCAGCCGCCGCACCATGAAGAACAGCGGGACCAGGGCCGGGAACACCGGGAACACCGGGAACACCGCACCGGCCACGAAGAAGTAGTACAGCAGCCGGTTGCCCCGGTACGGGTAGCGGGCCAGGACGTACGCGGCCATCGAGCCCAGCAGCATGGTCAGCGGCACCGAGAAGGCGAGCACGGCCACCGTGTTGGCGATGGACACGTCGCGCGGGACGGACTGCATCGCGGCGGAGAACAGCACCAGGTAGAAGCCGACGCCGTGCCAGACCACGACCAGGATCAGCGCCCACAGCACGACGTCGGGTCCGTTCAGCCACTCGACGGGATCGCCCGGCGTCGACCAGGCCCAGTCGCACCAGGAAGCCGTTGAGCATGCCGCCGCTGTCACTGCGGTACACGGCGCCGAACAGCACCGCGAGAATCGCCGGCGACAGCACCTGCGGAAAGAAGTACACCACTTGGTAGAAGCCGGATCCGGCCACACCGGAAACCCCGCCGGCCCGGCTGCGTCCGCCCGCGTTCAGCATGCAGGCGAAGAACAGCGCGAGCAGGATGGTGATCACCGGGATGAAGACCAGGAACAGGATGCTGTGCCAGACGGCGTCCCTGAAGATGTTGTCCTGGAGCAACGCCTTGTAGTTGTCCAGCCCGACGAAGGAGAAGGTCTGCGACTGCCCCTTTTCGTCGGTCAGGGAGTACCCGAACGTCTGGATGTACGGCCAGATCACGAACGTCAGATAAAGCGCCGCGGGAACGAGAAGGAATCCCGCGACGAACCGGTACTGCCCTTTACGCATTGGCGTCCCTGCCGCCAGCTCTTCACCGACGGCCACTGCAACGCCCGCAGGGGCGCGGGGAATTGCACGACGGGCTGCACCGGGCCAGCATCCGCACTTCACCGCACCACCACGGCACTCGCCCGGATCTACTCCCGACGGTTGTTCTTGGCCGCCGGATCCTTGGCGGCCTCGTCCACGGCGGCCTGCGCCCGCTTCTGCCATTCCCTCGGCTGAATCCGCTGCGCCATGAGTTCGTTGGACGCGTTCTGGATCGCGGTGTCCATCTCGCCGTACCACTCCGTGTACAGGAACCGGAACGTGTTCTCCCCGGCCGCCCTGGACGCCTCGACCGCGGACTGCGTACCCGGCCGCAGCCGGACACCGGGGTCGACGCCGTCCTGCAGGATGGTCAGCGAGTTCGCCTCCCGGTGATCTCCTGGGTTCCGGTGCGGGTGGAGGTGACACCCCATTTCTTCCGGAACGCGGCTTCCCACGCCTTGGCGTAGTCGTCGCCGTAACCGCCTTCGAAGATGACGACGTCGGGCTTGCTGCCGTCCTTTACGCCGAAGGGGCTGTCCTTCGACGTCCTGCCCTGGGTGTCGTCGGACGAGTCGTCACCTCCGCCGCCGCTGGCGCACGTGGACACCAGGCCCGTCGCGGGTACGCAGGCCAGGCCGAGTGCGGCGGACCGCTTGATCAGTGTCCGGCGGCCGACGCCTTCGGCGCCGGGATTCCTGGCGGATGGGGATCCCATGCTCAAGTCCTCGCCTTCTGAACGGGACTCAGGCGGTGAACCGGTTTCTCCTCGGCACCGCGTGCGGTCAAGCAGGGTCGTGCGGGAGGCGCGCATCACCGAATCGCCGACAGGTGTAGTCCATTTCCCGCCGACGGGGCAAGATCGAGTACAGGGTTCGCCATGGGTCTTTTCCGAGTGGAGACCTCGCGGAAATACCCGTCACCCACGGGCGGCCCGCCGGAAAAACACGCGGCACGCAGGCCTCTTCGGCTCGGTCAACACCCTTGACAGCATCGACCACTTGGGCACTACTGGTCCCTGCACACATCGTTTGACAACGTTGTCCACAGGTTCGGGAGGGTGTTGGCGGATGCGGCACAGAGTGCGACACAGATGGAGTACGGCGGTCGTGGCAACGGCCGCCTTCGTCATGGCCGCCGGCTCGCAGGGGGTGGCCGTCGCCCTGCCGAAGGCGCCGGCCGTGGACCGGGAGTTCACCTCCTCGTTCGAGACCGGCCAGCCGGCACCGGACTGGCTGAACACCGTCGACACCGCACCGGACGGCGGCAAGCGGGCCTCGGGCGTGGACGGCGGGTACAGCAGCGGCATCCCGGGCAACGTGACCGACCATGTCACCGACGTACGGGCGAGCGGCGAGAACACGGGCGGCGGTGAGGTGAAGGAGAACCTCGTCGACACCGAGCCGAGCACCAAGTGGCTGACGTTCACGTCGACCGGCTGGGCCGAGTTCGACCTGGACGCACCGGTGCGGCTCGCCCGGTACGCCCTGACCTCGGCCAACGACCACGCCGAGCGCGACCCGGCGGACTGGACGCTGCGGGGCTCCGCCGACGGCGAGGAGTGGACGACGCTCGACACCCGCTCCGGCGAAACCTTCTCCACCCGTCTGCAGACCAAGACGTACGACATCGCGGCGACCGCCGCCGCCGAGTTCCGCTACTACCGGCTGGACGTCACCGCCAACCACGGCGGCGGCATCCTGCAACTGGCGGACGTGCAGTTCTCCACCGGCGGCGGTGACGGACCGGTCCCGCAGGACATGCTGTCACTGGTCGACCGGGGCCCGAGCGGCTCGCCGACGGCGAAGGCGGGCGCCGGCTTCACCGGCAAGCGGGCCCTGCGCTACGCCGGCCGGCACACCGCGGACGGCCGGGCGTACTCCTTCAACAAGATCTTCGACGTCGACGTGGCCGTCGGCCGCGACACCGAACTCTCGTACCGCGTCTTTCCCTCGATGGCGGACGGGGACCGGGACTACGACGCCACGAACGTCTCCGTCGACCTCGCCTTCACCGACGGCACCTACCTGAGCGAGCTGGGGGCGCTGGACCAGCACGGCTTCCGGCTCTCCGGGCGCGGGCAGGGCGAGGCCAAGGTGCTGTACGTCAACCAGTGGAACAACGTCGTCTCCCGGATCGGCTCGGTGGCGGCCGGCCGGACCGTCGACCGGATCCTGGTGGCGTACGACTCCCCCGCCGGCCCGGCGAAGTTCCGCGGCTGGGTGGACGACGTGGCCCTGGCGGTGAAGGCGCCCGAGAGGCCGAAGGCGCACCTGTCGGACTACGCGCTCACCACCCGCGGCACCAACTCCAGCGGCGGCTTCTCGCGCGGCAACACCTTCCCCGCGACCGCCGTGCCGCACGGCTTCAACTTCTGGACCCCGGTCACCAACGCGGGGTCGCTGAGCTGGCTGTACGACTACGCCCGCGGCAACAACGCGGACAACCTGCCGACCGTCCAGGCGTTCAGTGCCAGCCACGAGCCGAGCCCCTGGATGGGCGACCGGCAGACCTTCCAGGTGATGCCGTCCGCCGCCGCCGGCACCCCGGACCTCGGGCGGACGGCGCGGGCGCTGGCCTTCCGGCACGAGAACGAGGTCGCGCGGCCGCACTACTACGGGGTGCGGTTCGAGAACGGCCTCAAGGCCGAGATGACCCCGACGGACCACGCGGCGATGCTCCGGTTCACCTACCCCGGCGACGACGCGAGCGTCCTGTTCGACAACGTGACCGACCAGGCGGGTCTGACCCTGGACACGGCGGCCGGGGTGGTGACCGGCTACTCGGACGTGAAGTCGGGCCTGTCCACCGGCGCCACCCGGCTGTTCGTCTACGGCACCTTCGACAAGCCGGTGACGGAGGGCTCGGCCAGCGGCGTGCAGGGCCACCTGCGCTTCGACGCGGGCGCCGACCGCACCGTCACGCTGCGCCTGGCGACCTCGCTGATCAGCGTCGACCAGGCCAGGGACAATCTGCGCCAGGAGATCCCCGAGGGCACCTCGTTCGAGGCGGTGAAGGCGAAGGCGCAGCGGCAGTGGGACCGGCTGCTCGGCAAGGTCGAGGTCGAGGGCGCCACGCCGGACCAGCTGACCACGCTGTACTCCAGCCTGTACCGGCTGTACCTGTACCCGAACTCCGGCTTCGAGAAGGTCGGCACGGAGTACCAGTACGCCTCCCCGTTCTCCCCGATGACCGGCCAGGACACCCCGACCCGCACCGGCGCGAAGATCGTCGACGGGAAGGTGTACATCAACAACGGCTTCTGGGACACCTACCGGACGACCTGGCCGGCGTACTCGCTGCTGACGCCGCGCCAGGCGGGCGAGATGGCCGACGGCTTCGTGCAGCAGTACAAGGACGGCGGCTGGACCTCGCGCTGGTCGTCGCCGGGGTACGCGGACCTGATGACCGGCACCTCCTCGGACGTCGCCTTCGCGGACGCGTACGTCAAGGGCGTCGACTTCGACGCGGAGGCGGCGTACGACGCGGCGGTGAAGAACGCCACCGTCGTGCCGCCGTCCTCGGGCGTGGGCCGCAAGGGCATGGCGACCTCGCCCTTCCTCGGCTACACCGGCACCGACACCCACGAGGGCCTGTCGTGGGCGCTGGAGGGCTACCTCAACGACTACGGCATCGCGCGGATGGGCGCCAAGCTCTACCAGGAGACCGGCGAGCAGCGCTACAAGGAGGAGTCGGCGTACTTCCTCGACCGCGCCCAGGACTACGTCAACATGTTCGACGCGCAGGCCGGCTTCTTCCAGGGCAAGGACGCGTCGGGCCGGTGGCGCGTGGACTCGGAGCAGTACGACCCGCGCGTGTGGGGTCACGACTACACCGAGACCAACGGCTGGGGCTACGCCTTCACCGCCCCGCAGGACAGCCGGGGGCTCGCCAACCTCTACGGCGGCCGCGACGGGCTCGCCGAGAAGCTGGACGAGTACTTCGCGACGCCCGAGACCGCCTCGCCCGAGGTCGTCGGCTCCTACGGCGGGGTCATCCACGAGATGACGGAGGCGCGGGACGTCCGGATGGGCATGTACGGGCACTCCAACCAGGTCGCCCATCACGCGATCTACATGTACGACGCGGCCGGGCGCCCCTGGGAGGCGCAGGAGAAGGTGCGCGAGGTGCTGTCCCGCCTCTACACCGGCAGCGAGATCGGCCAGGGCTACCACGGTGACGAGGACAACGGCGAGCAGTCGGCCTGGTTCCTCTTCTCCGCGCTCGGCTTCTACCCGCTGGTGATGGGCAGCGGCGAGTACGCGGTCGGCTCCCCGCTGTTCACCAAGGCGACCGTGCACCTGGAGAACGGACGGGACCTGGTGGTGCGGGCCCCGAAGAACAGCGCGCGCAACGTCTACGTGCAGGGCCTGAAGGTCAACGGCCGCAACTGGACGTCGACGGCGCTGCCGCACACGCTGCTCGCCCAGGGCGGGGTGCTGGAGTTCGACATGGGGCCGCGGCCGTCGGCGTGGGGCACCGGCGGGAACGCCGCGCCGGTCTCCATCACCCAGGACGACCGGGTGCCGGCGCCCCGGGCGGACCTGATCACGGGTGAGGGCGCCCTGTTCGACGACACGTCGGCCACGGACGCGGGCGTGACGGCCGTGGAGCTGCCGGTGTCCGGACGGGCGGAGGCCGTCCAGTACACGCTCACCTCCGCCGGCCGGGCGCAGGCCCCGACCGGGTGGACGCTCCAGGGGTCGGCGGACGGCAGCACCTGGCGGACGCTGGACGAGCGCGCGGGTGAGTCCTTCCGGTGGGACCGGCAGACGCGGGCGTTCTCGGTCGCACGGGCCGGCGCGTACGAGAAGTACCGCCTGGTCGTCACCGGTGGGCAGGCGACGCTCTCGGAGGTCGAACTGCTCGGCCGCTGAGGCTCACTTGCCCGCCCGGTCCGCGGGCCGCGTCCGTCGCGGCCCGCGGACCGGGCTTCCGCCGTTCGGGGGCCGCCCTCCGCGGCGCACCGGGACCGACTCCGTTGCCCGGGGCGACCGGGCAGGAGGGCGGGCGGGCCGCCGGGGCCGTCGTCGGGGACGCGGACGGCGCACTCCGCGGGCGTGGCGGTCACGGTCGCCATGTCCCCCGTCCCGTCCCGGTCCGCTGAGGGGACCCTGTGCTCCGGCCGGGCGGGGGCGATGTGCCGGCGGCGGCACGACGTCCGCCCTCACGCACCGGCGGCGCGGTTGCGGCGGCACGACGAAGGCCGCACCCCCGTCAGCCGGGGATGCGGCCCAGTCGCCGTACCGGATCCGTTACTTGCGGATCAGGCTGCGCAGCACGTACTGCATGATGCCGCCGTTGCGGTAGTAGTCGGCCTCACCGGGGGTGTCGATGCGGACGACCGCGTCGAACTCGACGCCCGTGTCGGTGGTGACCTTCACCGTGCGCGGGGTGGTGCCGTCGTTCAGCTCGGTGACGCCGGAGATGGCGAAGGTCTCCTCGCCGGTCAGGCCGAGGGAGGACGCGGACTGGCCCTCCGGGAACTGGAGCGGCAGCACGCCCATGCCGATGAGGTTGGAGCGGTGGATGCGCTCGTAGGACTCGGCGATGACGGCCTTGACGCCGAGCAGGGCCGTGCCCTTGGCCGCCCAGTCGCGGGACGAGCCGGATCCGTACTCCTTGCCCGCGAGGACGACGAGCGGGATGCCCTGCTCGATGTAGTTGCGGGAGGCGTCGTAGATGAAGGAGACCGGGCCGCCGTCCTGCGTGAAGTCGCGGGTGTAGCCGCCCTCGGTGCCCGGCGCGATCTGGTTGCGCAGGCGGATGTTGGCGAACGTGCCGCGGATCATGACCTCGTGGTTGCCTCGGCGCGAGCCGTAGGAGTTGAAGTCACGACGCTCCACACCGTGCTCGGTGAGGTACTGGCCGGCCGGGGTGTCGGCCTTGATGGCGCCGGCCGGGGAGATGTGGTCGGTGGTGACCGAGTCGCCCAGCTTGGCCAGCACGCGGGCGCCGGTGATGTCCTGGACCGGGGCCGGCTCCATCTGCATGCCCTCGAAGTACGGGGGCTTGCGGACGTAGGTGGACTGCGGGTCCCACTCGAAGGTGTTGCCGGTCGGGATCGGCAGCGCCTGCCACTGGGCGTCACCCGCGAAGACGTCGCTGTAGGACTTGGCGAACATGTCCTCGCCGATGGCGTTGGCGACGACGTCGTTGACCTCGGCCTCGGAGGGCCAGATGTCCTTGAGGTAGACCGGGTTGCCGTCGGTGTCGGTGCCGAGGGCGTCCTTGGTGATGTCCACCTTCATGGAGCCGGCGAGGGCGTACGCGACGACCAGCGGCGGGGACGCCAGGTAGTTCATCTTGACGTCGGGGTTGATCCGGCCCTCGAAGTTGCGGTTGCCGGAGAGGACCGAGGTGACGGCGAGGTCGTGGTCGTTGACGGCCTTGGAGACCTCCTCCGGCAGCGGGCCGGAGTTGCCGATGCAGGTGGTGCAGCCGTAGCCGACCAGGTTGAAGCCGACCTTGTCCAGGTACGGGGTCAGGCCCGCCTTGTCGAAGTAGTCGGTGACGACCTTGGAACCCGGGGCGAGGGTGGTCTTGACCCACGGCTTGCGGGTCAGGCCCTTCTCGACCGCCTTCTTGGCCACCAGGGCGGCGGCGACCATGACGTACGGGTTGGAGGTGTTGGTGCACGAGGTGATGGCCGCGACCGTCACCGCGCCGTGGTCGATCTCGTAGGACGAGCCGTCGGGGGCGGTCACGGTGACCGGGTTGGACGGGGCGCCGTTCGGGATCGTGGACGGGGCGTCGGAGCCGGGGAAGGACTCCTTGCTGGCCTCGTACTCGTCGTTGACGTAGGTGCGGACGTCCTGCTTGAACTGCTCGGCGGCGTTGGCCAGGACGATGCGGTCCTGCGGGCGCTTGGGGCCGGCGATGGAGGGGACGACCGTGGAGAGGTCCAGCTCCAGCTTCTCGGAGAAGTCCGGCTCGGCGGCCGGGTCCAGCCAGAGGCCCTGCTCCTTGGCGTACGCCTCGACCAGCGCGAGCTGCTGCTCGGAGCGGCCGGTCTGCTTCAGGTACTTGATGGTCTCGCCGTCGATCGGGAAGATCGCGGCGGTGGAGCCGAACTCCGGCGACATGTTGCCGATGGTGGCCCGGTTCGCCAGCGAGGTGGCGGCGACGCCCTCGCCGTAGAACTCGACGAACTTGCCGACCACGCCGTGCTTGCGCAGCATCTCGGTGATGGTGAGCACCAGGTCGGTGGCGGTGGTGCCGGTGGGCAGCTCGCCGGTCAGCTTGAAGCCGACGACGCGCGGGATGAGCATGGAGACCGGCTGGCCGAGCATCGCGGCCTCGGCCTCGATGCCGCCGACGCCCCAGCCGAGCACGCCGAGGCCGTTGACCATCGTGGTGTGCGAGTCGGTGCCGACGAGGGTGTCCGGGTAGGCCTGGCCGCCCCGCACCATGACCGTGCGCGCCAGGTGCTCGATGTTCACCTGGTGGACGATGCCGGTGCCGGGCGGGACGACCTTGAACTCGTCGAACGCGGTCTGGCCCCAGCGCAGGAACTGGTAGCGCTCCTTGTTGCGGCCGTACTCCAGCTCCACGTTCTGCGCGAAGGCCTCATGGGTGCCGAACTTGTCGGCGATGACGGAGTGGTCGATGACCAGCTCGGCCGGGGCCAGCGGGTTGATCTTCGCCGGGTCGCCGCCGAGCTCCTTGACGGCCTCACGCATGGTGGCGAGGTCCACCACGCAGGGCACACCGGTGAAGTCCTGCATGATCACGCGGGCCGGCGTGAACTGGATCTCCTGGGACGGCTGGGCCTGCGAGTCCCAGCCGCCGAGAGCGCGGATGTGGTCGGCGGTGATGTTCGCGCCGTCCTCGGTGCGGAGCAGGTTCTCCAGCAGGACCTTCAGGCTGTAGGGGAGCCGGGCCGAGCCCTCCACCTTGTCCAGGCGGAAGATCTCGTACGACTCGTCGCCCACCTGCAGCGTGCTGCGGGCGTCGAAGCTGTTCGCCGACACGACAGTCTCCTTCATTCATGTGCGCGTACCACCGCATCCTGCCGCCACGCCGTCCTGGCCGATCCGCTGAGGTTCGGCTAAGTTAGGTAACCCTTACCGCCAGACCGGTGACAGCGCATGGCCGCGGTGCGCCCAGGCAGATATCTCGATGTCGAGATAACTCTAGTACATGGGGGCCGACTGGTCATGCCCGGACTCGTGTGATCTCCTTCGCCCGGCGGCACCCCCGTCCCCGCCCCTTCGCCACGAAGCACTCCTCTTCGGCCATCAGTGCGCGAAGTGGGGGTAACCGAAGAGAAGCCGGACGGCCCGGCGACGAAGCGAAGGGAGGCGCACATGCCGCTGACGTTCCGCAAGAGCTTCCAGATCCTGCCCGGCGTGCGACTGAACATCAACCGGCGCTCCTGGTCCATCACGACGGGCGGCAAGAACGGACCACGGCACACCCGCAGCAGCACCGGACGTCGTACGACATCGATGGATTTGCCCGGACCTTTCGGATGGCGTCGGACCCGTTCGGCGCGGCAGCGTTGACGGCCCGTCACCCGAATGGCCCCCTCAAGAGGCACCATCTCATATCTGAGATAACCTCAGCCTCATGGCAGACGACTACCTCGTACGCATCGGCAAGCTCATCCGTGACGCCCGCCAGCACCGGGGCTGGACACAGTCGCAGCTCGCCGAGGCACTCGGCACCAGCCAGAGCGCCGTCAATCGCATCGAGCGCGGCAACCAGAACATCAGCCTTGAGATGATCGCCCGAATCGGTGAAGCACTCGACAGTGAGATCGTCTCACTGGGCTACGCGGGTCCGATGCATCTCCGGGTGGTCGGCGGACGCCGGCTGTCGGGCTCCATCGATGTGAAGACGAGCAAGAACGCGTGCGTGGCGCTGCTGTGCGCCTCGCTGCTCAACAAGGGGCGCACGGTGCTGCGTCGGGTCGCCCGCATCGAGGAGGTGTACCGCCTCCTGGAGGTGCTCGGGTCCATCGGCGTCCGCACCCGCTGGATCAACGACGGCGTCGACCTGGAGATCGTGCCGCCGGCCGATCTGGACCTGGCCTCCATCGACGCCGAGGCGGCCCGCCGCACCCGCTCCATCATCATGTTCCTCGGCCCGCTGCTGCACCGCATGGACCGCTTCAAGCTGCCCTACGCCGGCGGCTGCGACCTCGGTACGCGGACCATCGAACCGCACATGATCGCGCTGCGCCGGTTCGGTCTGGACGTGGCGGCGACGGAGGGTCAGTACCACGCGGTGGTGGACCGGTCCGTGCGGCCGGACCGGTCCATCGTGCTGACCGAGCGCGGCGACACGGTGACCGAGAACGCGCTGCTGGCCGCCGCGCGGCACGACGGCGTCACCGTCATCCGCAACGCCTCCTCCAACTACATGGTCCAGGACCTGTGCTTCTTCCTGGAGGCCCTGGGCGTCGAGGTGGAGGGCATCGGCACCACCACGCTCACCGTGCACGGCGTGCCGACCATCGACGTCGACGTGGACTACTCCCCCTCCGAGGACCCGGTGGAGGCGATGAGCCTGGTCGCCGCCGCGGTCGTGACGGAGTCGGAGCTGACGGTGCGTCGGGTGCCGATCGAGTTCCTGGAGATCGAGCTGGCGGTCCTGGAGGAGATGGGCCTGGACCACGACCGCACGCCCGAGTACGTCGCCGACAACGGCCGCACCCGGCTGGTCGACCTCACCGTCCGGCCCTCCAAGCTGGAGGCGCCGATCGACAAGATCCACCCGATGCCGTTCCCCGGCCTGAACATCGACAACGTCCCCTTCTTCGCGGCGATCGCCGCGGCCGCGCAGGGCAAGACGCTCATCCACGACTGGGTGTACGACAACCGGGCGATCTACCTGACGGACCTCAACCGCCTCGGCGGCCGGCTCCAGCTGCTGGACCCGCACCGGGTCCTGGTCGAGGGCCCGACCCGCTGGCGCGCCGCCGAGATGATGTGCCCGCCCGCCCTGCGGCCGGCGGTGGTCGTCCTGCTGGCGATGATGGCGGCGGAGGGCACCTCCGTGCTGCGCAACGTGTACGTCATCAACCGCGGCTACGAGGATCTGGCCGAACGGCTCAACTTGATCGGGGCGCAGATCGAGATCTTCCGGGACATTTGATGTGCGGATGCCGTCGCACTCTGTCTGACCTGCTATTCAGCGGGTCAGGGGGTGCGGCGGCATCTGCGGGACCTGTCCGGGACTTCGGGCCCGCGGCGGGCTGCGGGCCACGATCCACAGGCTCTGCCGACCGGCTACGGCTGCGGCTACGGCTACGGCTACGCGAAGATCGCGTCGATGGCGGAACTTCCCCGTGCGCCGGCGCGGGGCAGGACGTGGGAGTACTTCCGCAGCGTGAACGACGCCCGTCCCCGGGCGGTGGATCTCGGTCGGCGATCTTGGCCGACGTCGCGCGCGACGGTATCGCACCCTGTGTCTGCGGGCCCTGTCCCCCAGCGGTCCGTCGGCACTCGATCCCGAGGACCTCCGGCTCGTCCGCTCCGCCCTCGCGGCGGGCGACGAACGCGGGCTGTCCGCGCACCTCGGGGCGGCCGGATCCTGGAGCGCCGAGGAGACGCCGTCCGGATGCGCCTGGAGCAGCACCGGACGCTGCCGGACTCCACCCGACGGCTCGCCGCCGAGCGTCGTGACCAGCAGGTCGACCGGATCCGGACCAGGGTGCGTGACGAACTCCTGGGAGCGCTGCACGCCCACCCGGCGGTGCGCAGCGTCACCGCCGGGCTCGCAGCGGAGGCCAGGGCGGGCACGGTGACTCCCACCCTGGCCACCGAGCGGATCCTGCGCCCCGTCCGCGCGGCGCCGAGGCGTCCGCGGTGAGCCGTGGCGATCAGATCAGCCCAGCATCCACTGCTGATGGGCGCCGCCGTTGCAGGTCCACAACTCCAGCGGGGTGCCGTTGACGGTCCCCGCGGGCCTGTCCCCGCCCGTGACGTCCAGGCAGAGTCCCGACTGCACGCCGGTGATGGTCCCGTTGGCGTTGAGCCTCCACTGCTGGTTGGCCCCGCCGTTACAGGTCCACAGCTGCACCGGGGTGCCCCGTTCGGTCCCGTTGTCGTGGGCGTCGACGCACATCGAGCCGTCGTAGAGGCGCAGCTCACCGGCGGCGGTGAGCGTGACGGACTGGTTGGCACGGCCGTGGCAGTCCCAGATCGCGAGCCGCGTACCGGGCTCGGTCGCGGCCTCCTCCGCGTCCAGGCAGCGCTGGGAAGCGGCGCCGACCAGGGTGTGGGTGGTGCCGAGGCTGCTGCCGCTGCCGGCCGAGACCCGGTACATCACCGTGCCGTGGGCGGGCACCGACGCGCTGATCGTGCCGCTCGTCGACGACACCGCCTTGGACCACAGGTTGAAGAGCCGGTACGAGGACGCGGCCGGCAGGCCGGCCGCGGCGGCCGTGGTACTGACGGTGGCGGTGGAGCCGGTCTCGTTGGTGAGCGTGACCGAACGGTCGCCGTTGGCCAGTTGCCTGGTCATCACGACGAGTCCGCCGGAGGAGGAGACGACGGTGCCCTGCCTGCCCAGGGGGTCCTGGTCGACGGCGATGACGTCGCTGTTCTTCAGGATGGTCAGGGTGGCGGGGCTGGCGGTGCGGATGTCGCTGCCGATGAGCAGGGGTGCGGCCATCTGGGCCCAGAGGCTGAAGTGCGTGCGGTACTCGGTGTCGGTCATGCCGCCGTTGCCGACTTCCAGCATGTCCGGGTCGTTCCAGGCGCCGGGTTTGGCGTACTGTGCCCGCGGCTGGTTCTCGTGGGTGTTCTCGAGCATCTTCGCCCAGGTGTCATTGATGTCACCGGTGGTGCGCCAGGCGTTACCGATGGCCGGCGCCCAGTTCCAGGGCCGGTTGACGCCCCACTCGCAGATGCTGTAGAGGATGGGCCGGCCGGTGGCCTTGAGCGCGTCGCCCATCGCCTTGTAGCGGGTCTCCGCGTCGACGCCGGTGTTGTTGCAGTTGTCGTACTTCAGGTAGTCCACGCCCCAGGAGGCCCACAGGGCGGCGTCCTGCCTCTCATGTCCGAGGCTTCCGGGGAAGCCGTTGTCCGCACAGGTCTTGGTGCCCGCGCTGGAGTAGATGCCGAACTTCAGGCCCTTGGAATGCACGTAGTCCGCGACGGCCTTGATGCCGTTCGGGAAGCGCACCGGGTCGGGGACGAGGTTGCCCGCGGCGTCCCGCGTGGGCAGGGCCCAGCAGTCGTCGAGGTTGACGTAGTTGTAGCCGGCGGCCTTGAGGCCCTGCGAGACGAAGGTGTCGGCGATGCCTTTGATCATCGCCTCGTTGAACTGCGGCCCGCAGGCGGTGGTGTTCCAGTTGTTGAACCCCATCGGAGGGGTCCGGGCCAGTCCGTTCTCCAGGGCCGCGGCCTCCGGCGCCGCGGTGACAGCGGCGACCTGCACGCTCGCCGTGACACCTGCGGTCACCACGAGGGTGCCGGTGAGGCTACCGGCGGCCAGCGCGAGGGAGGCGGCCGAAGCCGTGAATCGGTGTCTGAATGTGTTTTGTTTGCTCACCATGTGCGACTCCTCGGGGAGGTACCTGACGTAGAACACACAGGGCCAAACGAAAGCGAACACATCACACTGCCGCGGAATGGGCCTGTCAAGAGGATGCGCCACTTACCTCATGTTCACATTCATGAACAGGCCCCCGGCGGATCGAATCGTCAGCCATCGCCGCACCCTGCCAACAGGGTTGACCTACAGCCCGCCCAGCCCTAGCGTCCATTCCGCGAGTTCATACCTAAGTCTGGGGTTCATGAATCTGAACCCGTTACCCGAGAGCGGCGCGGGGACCCGCCGCCCGGAAGCCCTGTCCCTGATCCCGCACGGAGGGCACGCCATGGAAGAACTCTCCAGCCGACGGCAGGTGCTCGGTGTCATGGCAGGTGGCGTCCTCGCCGCCTTCGCCGCAGGCGGATCCGCCGCCGCAGCACCGGTCGCGGCACAGATCTACACCCCGCCGGCCGTACGCACCCGGCTGAACCTCAACTCCGGCTGGCGGTTCTACAAGGGCGACGTCACCGGCGCGCACGCGCCCGCCTACGACGACGGCGACTGGGACTCGCTCAGCGTGCCGCACAGCTGGAACGCCCTGGACGGCGCGAACGGCGGCAACAACTACTACCGAGGCGTCGGTTGGTACCGCAAGCACGTCACCGTGCCGGCGACCCTCTCGGGAAAAATGCTCTTCCTCCAGTTCGCGGGGGCCAACCAGGTCGCCGACGTCTGGGTCGACGGGGTCCATCTGGGCCGGCACCGAGGCGGATACTCCCGCTTCCGCTTCGGTGTGACGGACGTCCTGGAGCCCGGCCGGGACTGCGTGATAGCGGTCAAGGTGACCAACGCACCCGATCCCGACATCGCCCCGCTGGACGCGGACTACACCTTCGAGGGCGGCATCTACCGCAACGTCAGCCTGCACGCGGTCGACCGGCTCGGGGTGCGCATGCTCGACTACGCCGGCCCCGGCGTCTACCTGCGCCAGCGAAGCGTCACGGCCGCCGCCGGCACCGTCGACGTCAAGACGAGGATCTTCAACAACAACGGCGCCAGCCGCTCCGTGGTGGTGCGTGCCGTCTTCACCGACACCGACGGCACCGTCATGGCCGAGGAGAGCAGCGCCCCGCGGACGATCGGGGCCAACAGCGGCCTCGACGTCACGCAGACGCTGACCATCATCCGGCCGCGCCTGTGGAACGGCCTGGCCGACCCCCACCAGTACCGCGCCCACGTCGAGATCGTGGACGCGTCCACCAACACGGTCACGGACGTGGTCACCGAGCCGCTCGGCCTGCGCAGCTTCAGCCTCGACGCCACCACCGGGTTCTCGCTCAACGGCAAGCATCTGAGCCTGCACGGCGTCAATCTGCACCAGGACCGCGCCGTCGACGGCTGGGCCGTCAGCGACGCCGACCACACGCAGGACTTCGCCCTGATCAAGGAGCTGGGCGCCACGGCGGTGCGGATGGCGCACTACCAGCACGACCAGAAGGACTACAACCTCGCGGACGCGACCGGCGTCGTGGTGTGGGCGGAGATCCCCCTGGTCAATCACATCACCCGTTCCTCCGGCTTCACCGCGAGCACACGGGACCAGCTGCGCGAACTGATCCGGCAGAACTACAACCACCCCTCGATCGCCTTCTGGGGCATCGGCAACGAGCAGCGCACCGACGACGGCCCCACCAACACACTCCTCGCGGAGCTCGCCGCGATCGTGCGAAGCGAGGACCCCGACCGCATCAGTACCTACGCCAACAACCTCGGGGACGACGCCGATGTCGCCGCGCATGCCGACACCACCGGGTACAACAAGTACTTCGGCTGGTACGGAGGCTCCTACAACGACGCCGGGGGCTGGGCCGACAGACTGCACCAGGCCGATCCGCAGCGCACCTTCGCCGTCTCCGAGTACGGTGCGGGCGCGAACACCACCCAGCACGCGCTCAACCCCCCGGCGCCGAGTCCCGGGGGCCAGTGGCACCCGGAGGAGTACCAGGCACTGCTGCACGAGGCGGCCTGGCGGCAGTTCTCCTCCCGGTCCTACATCTGGGGCACCTTCGTCTGGAACATGTTCGACTTCGCCGCCGACGGGCGGAACGAGGGCGGCCAGCCGGGCATCAACGACAAGGGACTGGTCACACGCGACCGGTCGACCCGCAAGGACGCCTTCTACTGGTACAAGGCCAACTGGGCCACCGCACCGACCCTGTACATC
Source organism: Streptomyces cinereospinus (assembly GCF_042430725.1). Taxonomy (NCBI): domain Bacteria; kingdom Bacillati; phylum Actinomycetota; class Actinomycetes; order Kitasatosporales; family Streptomycetaceae; genus Streptomyces; species Streptomyces cinereospinus. The sequence goes on from NZ_JBHMCY010000108.1 coordinate 16,174, forward strand.
ACCAGCCGCCGCTGGACCACACGCACGCAGGCCGCGACCGAACTGAAGGTCTACTCCAACGCCGCGGAGGTCACCGCCGTGCTCAACGGCGTTCCGCTGGCCGTGCGCAGAAGCACGGACCGCGTCTTCAGGTGGTCCGACGTGACCCTGCGCCCGGGGCCCAACACCGTCACCGTCACCGCCTCCATCGACGGTGTGACACACACCGACACCGTCACCTGGACACTCGCCACGGATGGCCTGGCCGGCAACTGACCCCGGAAGAGGGACAGCCGCGCGGCGATGGCGGCCCTGGACTTCCGGTCGCGGGCATCCGCGACCGGGGTCCAGGGCCGCCGCCCGTTGTGCTTCGTCGGTCAGTTCAGGGTCCAGATCTGGTGCGTTCCGCCGGTGGCGGCCCACTGCTGGAGCGCCGTGCCGGGCTCGGTGGACTCCTTGGGCACGTCGATCACCCAGCCGCTGCCGAGGCTGACCAGGACGTAGGACCTGTTGGAGGCCGACGTGTACGAGCCGGCGGCCTGCAGCACCCACTGCTGGTTGGTGCCGTCGTCACACGTCCAGATGTCGATGCGGGTCCCTCGGGCCGCGGAACGGCCCGGAACCTCCTCGTCGTGGAGACGTTGGGCGAGCGCGGCCTGGTCCTCGGTGAGCTTCGGTCGGCGTCCGCCGACCCGCCCCCGGGCCCTGGCGGAGGCGAGCCCGTCGTTGGTGTTCGCCACGATCAGTTCGCGCTGGAGCTCTGCCAGTACGGATGTGCGATATCCCGTAAGTTCCCGTGACTCCTGCAGGGGTCCAGAGTCCCTGGCTGGGGCTTCTCCCTCGTTTGCATGCTCGGCCAGTTTGTGACGCAACTTCGGAATTCCTGAAGCGTTCTCGTTTCGCCCGACCATTCCGCGGCCTGGTCGAAGTCGAGGAGGCTCATGTTGTCGGCGCTGGCGGTGGTGAAGAACCCCAGCAGAGTTCTGGAGAACTCACGGGATGTCGCGCTGGGCGGCGAAACCGGTCCGCCAGGTCGGCCACTGGGGCTGCCAACCCCGACTGCGCGCCAGCACGTTGAGAGCGCCGCGCTCCCACTCCTGCCGACCTGCCACCGGGTCGGGTGCAGGCGCGCCGAGGGCTTTGGCCAGGGCCGGAAGCCACTCGTGGGCGGGAGCGGGCTCGTCGTCGACGATGTTGGCCGGCCCGCCTGGCCAGTCGAGCGCGGCCAGCACGGCGCCTGCCGCGTCGGCGACGTGGACGAAGGAGCTCACCGCGTCGTTCACCACGGTGCTCCCAAGGAAGCGCGCCGATGGGTCGCTCGCCAGGGCCGCCGCGAAAGCGCCGCCCGGTGCGTACCAGGTGCCGGGCCCGTAGAGCAGGCCGTAGCGCAGCAAGACCGCTGTCTCCAGCTCGGCCGCCGTCTCCTCCAAGGCCCTGACGGCGGCCACCATCTGGGCTCGGGGTTGAGCGGCGGTGCTGTCGAGCGGTACCACCTCCTCGGCCGGGCCTTCGCCCGGCGCGTACGCCCAGGAAATCGACTGTGCGACGATCCGGCCGACCCCAGCCGCCTTCGCGGCCTCGACCAGGTTCCGGGTACCCTCTCGGCGCATTCGGCCGTTGGCGGCCCCATCTGCGCTGGACAGGTCGGTGAGCTGGTGGATCACTACCTCCGGTGCTGCCGCGCAGACCGCGTGACGCAGTCTTTCCGCATCGAGCGCGTCCGCCTGGAATCCCGTCGCTCCGAGGCTTCTGATCCGCTCGATCCCGGCCAGGGACCGTGAGGTCCCGGTGACCTCGTGCCCAGCTTCAACCAGCATCGGGACGAGCAGACTGCCGACAGCGCCGGTGGCGCCAGCGACGAAGACACGCATGAGAACTCCAGTTCCAGGGGACGGCGGTGGAGCCCAGCCTAGATCGGAAGCGACCCAGGCCGGGTCTGTGTAGCGAACGGGTCTGTTCCGTAGTCGGTGGTGGCGGTGAGTCTCAGTCTGTGATCATCGAGCGTGCTTGATGCGAACGCGCTTGTGGG
>NZ_JBHMCY010000109.1:0-17837 GCF_042430725.1 Streptomyces cinereospinus
GGCGCGCCCGGCAAGACGGTCTGGGCGGAACTGCGCCTGCCGTGAGACGCACACGACCCGGCCATCGGCAACCGTGTTCACGCCAACGGCCCTGCGGACATGGTGCATTGGACCGTGGGTGTCAGTGGCGGACGCTAGTGTCGTTCGCCCGGCAAGGAGCCGGTGGACCCAGGGAGAGCACGAGAGGGCCATGCACGACAACCACAGCGGATACCGGATCTCCGTCGTCGACGAGGACCCGCTGCGCGCCCGCAAGGACGCACGCGAACTGCTCGCCGCACTCGCCGAGGCGGACTCCACGGCCAGGCTGGACCTGCCCGAACCGGGCAGCCTGGCGGGGATCGGTCACAAGGGCGGCCCGTCCGCCGAGACCGTCGGGCTGCTGCTGAGCGCCGGGTCGTTCGTCGCCGCGCTGGTGCAGGTGTGGCTGGCGCGGGTCCCTCAGCGCACCATCGTGGTCGAACGGCCCGACGGGACGGTCCTGCGGATCACCGGCAAGGAGGCCCGCGAGGACGACATGCTGGTCGAGCGGTTCCTCGCGGACGGTGACGGCGGCGACGGCGGAACGACGGCGGGCTGAGCGGCGATGACCGACAACGACCGGCACGCGTTACTCGTCGACGTACGACAGCGAGGCGTACCAGGACCTCCCGGCCGTGCGGGCCGACCTGCACTACATGCGGGCGGTGCTGGAGAACACCGAAATCGGCATGTACAACGAGTGTGCGGTGGCCGCCGAGCCGACGCGCGCGGAGATGCTGCACGCCGTCGAGACGTTCCTGGAGGCCCGGCAGCCCAGCGAGACCGCACTGCTCTACTTCAGCGGGCACGGGGAGTACTGCGAGCAGGACGGCCAGCTGTACTTCCTGACCCGCGACACCGACCCCGCCGACCTGCCGGGCACGGCCGTGCCGGCGGAGTTCCTGGAGCGGATGCTCCAGTCCTGCCGGGCCGCCTCCAAACTGGTGCTGCTGGACTGCTGCTCCAGCGGTTCCGTCGTGCAGGGCTGGACCGCCAAGGGCCCGGCAGGGGAACCGGACCGGCCCGCGCCGAGCACCCTGCTGAAGCCGACCGGCGTGTACTTCATCACCGCGTCCGACGCCCTCCAGGCGGCCTCCGCGATGGCGCCGCAGGGGTCGGACCTCGGCACCTCCCGGTTCACCGGGGAGATCGTCGAAGGGCTGCGCAACGGCCGGATCAAAGACGGCGGCTGGATCACCCCGGACGACCTCTTCGCCTACCTGACCGCCCAGATGACCCGCGACGGCGTCCCGGAGGAGCAGCGGCCCACCAAGTCGACCATCAGGGCCACCCACAGCCTCCCCTTCGCCCGGTCGGTGGCCCGGCCCGTGCGCCTTCCCGCGCTCCCCCACGACGCCACCGAAGCCGCCCGGCGCTCCCCCGCGCTGCTGAAGGCCCGCGAGATGGCCGAGGCGGACGAACGGGACGGCGTCGACCCGCAGCGGCTGCTGCGGTACTACGCGGACTGCCTCACCGCGCAGGCGGCGGCCGGCATGCGGCCCGACCGGGACGCCGGCCGCAACACGAAGTACTTCCTGCTGGCCCAGGGCGAGGAGACCATCCAGTCGGGCCGCGGACCGCACATCGTCGCGCCCGGATCACTGCCCCGGCCCCAGGACGGGCGGTCCGGCTCGGGCAGCGAGGCGGGGACACGGCAGGAGTACTGGTACGGGTATCCGGCGATCACGCTTCCCTCGCGGGACGGCGGCCGGGGGCGGCGCGCGACGGTCGAGCTGGCGCCGCTGCTCATCCAGCAGATGGAGCTGGCACCGGACGAGAACGGCCGGGACGTGCTGCGGCCCAGCGGCGTGCCGTCCCTGCACAGCGGCGTCGTCTCCGAACTCCTGGACGCGGGCGACGCCGCCGACCTGGTCGCCCACTGGCAGCCCGCCTGGCAGGAGGGCAACGACGCCCAGATGCTCCGCGCCGTAAGGGAGCTGCTGGAGAAGCTGGGGCTGCCGGAACTCGAACCGCTGGACCCGTCCGCGCTCAGCGACCGCACCGTCATGCAGGCGCTGCGCCCCGGCGCGCACAACGCGGCCGTGCTGCTGGTGCCGTCCGGTGCGGAGGCCATGGCCACCCAGGCGCTGGTGGAGAACCTGCTGGAGATCTCCACGCGGACCGCCCAGATTCCGGGCACCGCCCTGGACGCGCTGCTGGACGGCACGGCCCGGCAGGCGCCGGCCACGACGGCGGCCTCGGCGCACCCGGTGACACCCGTCGCTCCGGGACCGTGCAACGAGAGCCAGGAACAGGTGATCTCCTCGGCGATGAGCCGGCCGCTGACGGTCGCGACGGGGCCGCCCGGCACGGGCAAGAGCGAGGTCGTCACGGCGGTCGTCACCACCTGCGTCGCCGCGGGACAGTCGGTGCTGGTCGCCTCCACGAACAACGAGGCCGTGAACGTCGTCGCCGAGCGCTGCGACGCCATCGCGCCCGGCCTGCTGATGCGGACGGGCAACAAGGACGCCCTGGAGCGGGAGGCGGCCAAACTGGAACGGCTGCTCGCCGAACCGGTCGAGGCACCGCGACGCGGATCGGCCACCGTCGGCGGCGAGCTGCGCAACACCCGGAACACGGCCGACCGGCTGCGGGCGGAAGCGGCACACCGTGTCGGCGAGGAGACGCGGCTGCTGGAACTGCTCCGCGACCGGGAGGAGGGGGCCGCCGGGCTGGAGCTGGCCCTGCCCCTCCTCGAAGGGGTGTGGGCGGCGGACACGGACGGCCCGGCGGCGCTGGGCCGGTGGGCGGACCGGGCACGGAAGACGGCCGGGGCCCGCTGGTGGCAGCTGGGGGCATGGCGGCGTGGGCGTGCCCTCGCCGCGCTGGTCTCGGCGGGGGCGAAACAGCCCGAGGGGGCCGGACCGGCGTGGCCGGAGTGGGCGACGGGACGACCGGTGCCGCCCGAACTGCTGGAAGCCCTGGCCGGCCTCGTGACCGTGGAGCGGGAGGTGCGCGAACTCGCCCGCGGGCAGGCGGACTGGGACGAGGAGGGGCTCAAGGCGTCCCGGCTGGCGACGGCGCAGGCACTGACCGGCCTGGCGGCGGAACTGTCCCGCGCGCTGTCCGCCGAGGCCCTCGACCGGGCCACCGGGCTCATGAACCAGCGGCTCCAGGTGCTCCGTCGCCGCTCCGGCTACCAGCGCAGCCAGAAGAACCTGATGACGCACATCAAGGGATGGGCCGTCAGCACCCACTCGGTGCGGCAGCTGGAACTCACCCCGAAGCTGTTCGACCTCGTCGTCATCGACGAGGCCAGCCAGTGCTCGATCCCGTCGGTGCTGCCGCTGCTGTTCCGGGCCCGGCGGGCACTGATCATCGGTGACCCCATGCAGCTCGGGCACATCCCCGGCGTTTCACCGCAGCAGGAGCGGCAGGCACGGACCCGAGCCGGGCTGAGCGCGGCGCAACTGGAGCACCACCGCCTCACGTACCACGTGCACTCCTCGTACCACGCGGCCGAACAGCACGGCGACGGCGCGCTGCTCCTCGACGAGCACTACCGCTGTCACCCGCGGATCGCGGACGTCGTCAACAGCCACTGCTACGGCGGCCGGCTGCGGGTGCTGACCGACGTGCGGCGGCAGAAGCCGGGACACGACCCGGTGGGAGCGGCCGACCCGGCACCCGTGCTCGGCTGGGTCGACGTACCGTCCGGGGCGTCGGCGCGCGGCGGCGACGGGCGGTCCTGGCGGAACGCGGCGGAGGCGGAAGCCGTCCGGCACGTGGTCGACGGACTGCTGGCGGGACTTCCGCCGGACGCGACGGTGGGAGTGGTCACGCCGTTCCGGGCGCAGAAGGAGACACTGGCCCGGATCTGGCGGGACGACGACCGGGTCAGGGTCGGCACCGTCCACACCTTCCAGGGCGGACAGCGCGACGTGATGGTGCTCAGCCCGGTGGCGGCGCCCAACACACCGCCCCCGACCACGCACTGGGTCGCGAGCCAGGTCAACCTGTGGAACGTGGCGGTCACCCGGGCCAAGTCGCAGCTGATCACCGTGGGCTGCCGCGCCTTCTGGCAGGAGCAGAGCGGGCTGCCGGCCCTCCTCGCCGCGCGCTCGGCACCGCTGGGAGCGGGCGACGGCGGCACAGCGGCCGAGCCCGGCCTGCCCGGCCCGGTGAGCGAGGCCCGCGAGGACCTCGCCGACCGCCTGCAGCGGTACCTGACCGGACGGGGCGTCACCGATCTGGAGCGGGCCGTGCCGGTGGGCGGACACCCGGTCGACCTGCTGTTCACCGACGCCGGCGAGAACACGGCGGTGCTGATCGACCCGGGACCGAGGTCCGGGGACGATCCCGCGCGGCACCTCCGGCTCACCCACGCGCGAGGCGACCTGCTCTCCGGACTGCCCTCCGGGGGCCACGGGGCCAAGCCCGGCCCGGTGAGCCGGACGGTGCGGGTGCCCGCCTGGCGGATCATGGCAGGCGAGACCGCGCTGGCACCACTGTTCGACTGAACCCCGGACGGGGCGGCCGGGCTCGGGCGCCCGGATCCGGCGGCCCGCTCAGCCGCCGGGCAGGCTCCGCACGACATAGGTCATGTGCTGAAGGTTGCCCGCCCGCAGCCACTCGGTGGGCCCGCCCACCCCCTCGCTGGCCGAGAGCGGGCCGTTCGCGCAGTCGCTCAGCCATTCCTCGCCCTGTCCGGCCCGCGCTCCCCGGAACTCGGGCAGCTCGGTGATCCGGCGGGCCGCGGCGCGGTTGACGGCGATCCGGTCGGGCCCCCGGGTCAACGTCCTGACGACGACGTACGAGCTGTCGGTCGTGTAGCGGAGCACACCCCAGGGCGGGCCGCCCTTCCTCCCGGGCGCCGGGGCCTGCGCGAGGGCACCCGGAGGCTGCACCCCGTAGTCCCCGTAACCGAGCAGCGGAGCATAGGCCCTGCCCGCGGCGCGCACCTCGTGCCACATGTGCCACTCCGCCCGCGACTCCTCGTGAAACCCTTCTTCCAGCATGTCGGCGCTGACCCGGGGAAAGCCTCCCCCCAGCAGAGTGGCGCTCCGCCACACCGCCAACGGCATCAGCGCGTCGAGGGCGCGCAGCGCCTCCTTGCCCGCGTCGGGCCGGTCGTCGAGGACGGCGCCCATGTCGAGCAGCAGATCCACGGGCACCTCCGGACCGGCCCCGGCCAGCAGACCCCGGACGGCCTCCCCGAGGCGCCCGTCCCACTCCCCCGTGACCCGCACCCGGACACCCAGTCCGCGCGGGCAGCGCCGGGCCGTTTCCACGGCCGCCGCCTGCTGCGCCTCGGTCCTCTCCGGCCCGGTGACCGGCCGTAGCCGCCCCAACTCGCAGTACACGGCCAGCGCTTCGGCGAGGGCGGCGGTCTGGGCGTCCTCACCGAAGGGAGCGTCGATCCATCCGCCGTGACGGCTCACGGCACTCACCGGATCGACGTACTTGCCGACCACCGTGGCCAGCGTCTCCCGAGCCGCCCCGGGCAACGGCGGGAGGTTCCACAGCGGCCTGATCGCGGCCCGGACGTCCGGCCACAGGCCCCGGAAGGCCCCGGCCGCGTGCGGCTTCGTCGGAAGAACGGGAACATAGAGCGGTCCGGACATCGCGGCTCCCCCTCGGCACCGTCCGTGCGCATCCCTTCCCGTCAGGGTCCGTTCATCCGGCAGCGGTGGGAAAGGGAGCGATTTCAGCCCGGGTGGCCGATGTGTTCAACCACCTGGTGGCGGTGTGACGCAAGTTGTACGCTTCGTGATGCTCGGTGGTCGGACACGCCAAGTGGACGATGCACATGGGGAACTGAGCGGCACTCAGCGGCACGCCTCGGGGCCGTCCGCCGTGCGCCGACCAGTTCGCTGACCGGGCGCGAGTGCCCGGCCGTTCCACGATGGGCGCGAGGCGTGAACCACCGGATACTCGGCCTGACCGTGCGGAACTTCCGCACCCTGACCGACGTGAAGCTGCCACTGGGCCCGCTGACTGTTCTGTCCGGCCCTAATGCGGCAGGCAAGTCGAACGTGCTGCAATCCCTGGAGTTCCTGGGAGATGTGGCGAGGACGGGCATCGAGCAGGCGCTGGAGAAGCGCGGCGGATTCGATGTCCTGGCCTTTCGCGGCGGACGGACCCCCGTGTCGCGTATCACGGTGGGTGTCGAGGGGCTCTGGTCGGACTTCGCGTCGGAGGAGGCCCCCGACCGCTACGAGCTGAGCGTCTCCCGGCCCCGACTGCCCGAGGGATCGGGCGAGCGCTACACGATGTACCGCCGCGAGCGTTTCGTGCAGCATCCGGCACAGGGAGCGGAGACCTCGGTGGAGCTGACGAGCGGCTCTGTGAAGGTCGACAGCGCTCTTCCCGGGGACCACGCCGACGAGACGGCCGGCATCGGGCGCATGACGTCAGCCCTTCACCTGGGGCCGGTGCCGGCGCTCGCGGACGCCGCTCCCTCGGCCCGCGCGGTTACCGACGTCAAGCGTCACCTCTCCCAGATTCGGGTGTTCGACCCGGACGTACGTGAGGCTCGCAAGCCCTACGGCATCAGCGAGTCGGGGCACTACCTGGAGAGCGACGCCTCGAATCTCGCCGACTTCCTGCGCGGACTCAAGGAACAGGAGGACGGGGAACCCTGGGAGATGCTCCTGGAGGACGTCCGGACCGTGGTGCCCCAGATCCGGGACATCCATCTCGTCACACCGCCCGACTTCGTGTCCTACCGGACCGCGGTGGAGCTGGAGGAAGAAGGCCTGCGCGGCCGGACCCGGCTGACGGAAGCATCCTGGGGCACGGTCCGCATCCTGTGCATGCTGGCGATCTTTTACGACCCCAACCCGCCGCTGCTCACCTGCATCGAGGAAGTCGATCACGGGATCCATCCGCACGCGCTGGAGCTGCTGGCCGAACGCCTGCGCGAGGCCAGCGAGCGCAGCCAGTACCTGGTGACCACCCACTCCCCGGTCTTCGTCAACAAGCTGGACGCCGACGAGTGGGTGCCCTGCGGCCGTCGGGTCAGCGGCGCCTCCGTCATCCCCGACCGGATGCCGAACCGTATCCGGGAGGTCGTGGAGGAGTCCGAGCACGAACCTCTCGGCGATCTCTGGTACTCCGGTTCGGTCGGAGGTTCGCTGTGAGCGGGCGTCGTGCGAACAAGAGACAGTCAGTGATCGTCATAGCAGGTGAGAGCGGCAACGATCGCGGCGTCCTGAAGAAGCTGATACCGGCCCTGTACCGAGGTACCTGCCCCCGGATCGAAGAAATCCGGGACGAGATCAAGCTGGCGGCGGCCATCAACCAGCTCAGTCCCCGGGTCGAGGTGATCCGCAAACGGGCGCTGGCCAAGGCCAAGGACTGCGATGCCGAGCTGGTCGGCATCGTGGTGCACGCCGACATGGACGCCGTGGCCGATCAGGGCTACGACAGAGTCCGCGACCGGGTCACCGCCCAGCTTCGCGCCGGGCTGCCCTGCAACACCGCCCTCGCCCTGGCCGCGGTCGAGATGGAGGGCTGGCTGATGCAGTTCCCGGAGGCCTTCCCCAAGGTGAACCCGGGATGGGGGATACGCCCCCAGGACTGCCGCCGTGATCTGGGGCTGCTGCTGAACCCGAAAGAACACCTGATGAGGTACCTCGGAAAGCCGACCTATCGGGAGTCCCACTCTCCGAAGATCATGGACCAGGCCGTCCGGCACGGCCACGTCAGCGCCCGCCCCAGCGGCAACAACCGATCGTTCCGCGACTTCGCCGACGAACTGGCGGGCTGGACGTAGCCCGAGCCGCTGTGGCCAGGCCCGGACACCGGCCACCCGGCGTGTCGGTCACCGCCTATACGGTGGTACCGATCACCAGGGCACCGGCATCGCAAGGGGGACCGTCGTGAAGCCCACCATGGCCGCCGCGCAGCTCCGCGGCAGTCTGACGCAGTACCTCACGACGACGTACGCCCTCGCCGACGAGACCACCCGCTCCGCCCTCGAACGCTTCCTCGGGCACCCCGAGACCGGCATCTTCCGCGGGCCCTACCTGCGGATCCGGACACCGTTCCACATCGCCGGCGACGGCTGGCGGCGGGACGTGGAGTGGTCCGCGGGGTTCCCCGGGTTCACGCCGTGGCGGCACCAGGCCAAGGCGTGGGCCCGGCTGTCCACCCTGCACGGGCCCGCCCGGCCCACGCTGGTGACCACCGGCACCGGCTCCGGCAAGACCGAGTCGTTCCTGATCCCCGTACTGGACCACTGCCGGCGCCGGAAGGCCGAGGGCGTGCGCGGGGTCAAGGCGGTGCTGCTCTACCCCATGAACGCGCTCGCCAACGACCAGGCGGGACGCATCGCCGAGTACCTGGCGCGTCCGGAGCTGGCCCAGGTCACGGCGGGGCTGTACATCGGCGACCGGCCAGACACCGACTTCCGGCGGGTGATGACGCGGCGCGAGGAGATGCGCATGTCACCGCCCGACGTGCTGATCACCAACTACAAGATGCTCGACCTGCTGCTCCAGCGCGGCGAGGACCGGGGGCTGTGGGAGGGCGCCGAGCCCGCGTACGTCGTGCTGGACGAGTTCCACACGTACGACGGCGCGCAGGGCACCGACGTGGCGATGCTGCTGCGCAGGCTCGCCGCCGCCACCGGCGCTGCCCGGCCGGGCCGGCCCCTGGGGTCGATCTGCCCGGTGGCGACCTCCGCGACCCTCGGTGAGGGAGCGCCCGGGAAGGAAGCCGAGGGCATCCTCGACGTGGCGGCGCGGGTCTTCGGCGTGCCGTTCTCCGCGGACGCGGTCGTCGGCGAGGAGCGGATGACCGCCGAGGAGTTCACCGGCGCCGTCGACTACGAACTGCCCGAGCCGCCGGCCCCGCAGGAGGTCGTCGCGGTGTCGGGCGGACCGGACGTCGAGGCCCGGCCCGACCTGCTGGACCTGGACGCGCTCGCCACCCGGCTGCTGGGCCGCAGCGGCCTGGACGCCTTCCGCGTCGGACGGCTGCTCAAGCGGCACGACTTCACCCTGGGTGTGCTGTCGCTACTCGACGGGGAACCGCTGGACGAGTGGACGCTGCGGGACCGGCTGGGCCCCCGCTTCGGTTACTCCTGGGGCCGCACCGCGCGCGAGAACCCCCGGCTGGCGCTCCAGGCGCTGTCCCGGTTCGTGGCACTGCTGTCCGCCGCCCGCGACCCGGACTCCGACGAGCGCAGGCCCCGGCCGCTGCTGCACATCGAGGCGCACCTGTGGGTGCGGCCCGTGACCCGCGTGCTGCGCGGAGTCGGACCGGCCCCCGAGTTCCGCTGGTACGAGGACGACCGGACCGCCGCGCGCCGGGCCGCGCTCAACGCCGCGCCGCCCGGAGAGGAGGATGCCGACGCCTCCTCCGGCAGCGTGCCGTCGTACGCGTCGAGCCGCCGGCCGCAGCCCCTGCCGGGCGCCGACACCGCCCCGCGCCCCGCCCAGGTGCACCTTCCGGCCGTCTACTGCCGCAACTGCGGACGCTCCGGATGGGCCGCACTGTCCCCCGAGGCCGACCCGCAGCAGCTCGTCACCGCGCAGGACCGCATCTGGCGGGCCGGGGTCGGCCGGGACAAGCGGCGCTTGCGTTACTTCATCGCCGCCACTCCCGGCGAGCGACGGCAGACCCTTGACGCCCTCACCGGGGCCCGGCCCTCGGACGGTGGCGTCGACCCGCTGTCCGTCGTCGTCCTGGACGGCTCACGGGGCACCTACCGGCTGCCCACGGCCGCGGACGACGGGGAACTGGTCGACGCCTGGTTCGCGCTGGCCGTGCTCGACCGCAAGAGCGCCGACCGGGCCGCGAAGGACGACCGGTGCCCGGCCTGCCACACCGACAACAGCATCCGCTTCCTCGGTACCGCACAGGCGGCCCTCGCCTCGGCGACGGTCACCCAGCTGTTCACCGGCGGCGACATCGCGCTCGTCCCGGAGGAACGCAAGACGCTGCTGTTCAACGACTCGACCCAGGACGCCGCCCACCGGGCGGGATACGTCGCGAACGCGTCGTACAAGTTCTCCCTGCGCTCGCTGCTCGCACACAACCTGGACGAATCGGGGGCTCCGACCGCGCTCAACGACCTGATCGGGCTGGTCCTGGAGTCGGTGGACGACCCCGAGGCGCTGGCCGCAGTCGTGCCCCCCGACCTCCACGACGAACCGGGCGTCGACCGGCTGTTGTCCGGCCGGGGCACGGGCGACGCGCGGACCTGGCGGCTCATCGGCGAGCGGCTGGCCTTCGCGACGGTCATGGAGTTCGGGCTGCGCAGCCGCATGGGCCGCACCCTGGAACTGACCCGGACCGCGGCGGCCGAGGTGACGGTGGCCGACCCCGACGGCGTCACCGACCTCGCCCGGGACGTGCACCTGGCCCTGCCCGGCCAGTTGCTGGCCGTGGGCGGGCTGCCCACACCCGAGCGCTATCTCGCCTACCTCCGGGGCCTGCTGGAGCGGCTGCGGCTGCGCGGCGCGGTGCGGCACCGCTGGCTCGACACCTGGCTCAAGGAAGCCGGCACCAGCCGCTACCTCATCTCCGGGCGCAGACCCGACGGCATGCCCGCCTTCCCCGAGGGCGTCGCTCCGCCGCGGTTCCTGCTGGACGGGCAGAAGGACGGGTCCGAGTTCGACGCGGTCACCGGACGGTTGGGCTGGTACCAGGACTGGACCCGCCGGTGCCTGGATCTGGACGCCGCCGGAGCGACCGAGTACCTGCGCAGGCTGCTGCCCCACCTCGTCGACGCGGGTGTCCTGTCGGCGCGCACCGCGCGCGACCGGCAGACCCGGGTGTACGGGCTCCAGCCCGGTCACATCCAGGTACGGCTGCTCGACGACGCCGTCGTCGACAAGGCCTTCGTCGCCTGCGAGGACTGCGGCTGGCAGCAGGTCGTCGTCCCCGAGCGGCGCACCCGCTGGTACGGGCACCCCTGCCCCCGCTACCGGTGCAAGGGACGGCTGACCGCGCCGCAGCCCGACATATCCACCATTGGGGTCGAAGGCAACCGCCCCGACCGGCCCGTGCGGGAGCGGGACTACCGCCGGGACTACTACCGGCGCCTCTACCTGACGGGCGGCACGTTCCGCGTGGTCACGGCCGAGCACACCGGCATGCTGAGCCGTCCCGAACGGGAGCGCGTCGAGCGTGCCTTCAAGGCGGGCACGCACTACACCGACCCCAACGTCCTGTCGTGCACCCCGACCCTGGAACTGGGCATCGACATCGGCGACCTGTCGGCCGTCCTGCTCGGCTCCCTGCCCGCCGGGCCGGCCAGCTACGTGCAGCGGGCGGGGCGGGCCGGACGACGTACCGGCAACGCGCTGGTGGTCGCGTTCGGCGGACGCCGGGCACGCGACCTGTACTACCTGGACCAGCCACGCGAGATGATCGCCGGGACCATCCTGCCGCCGGGCTGCTACCTGTCGGCCGTGGAGATCCTGCGCCGCCAGTACACCGCCCGGCTCCTGGACCTGGCGGCCCGCGGGGAACTGCGGACTTCGGACGGTGAGCCCCTCCCGCCCGTGCCCCGGCTGTCGTCCGCCCTGTTCGGCACCGGCGGATGGTGTCAGGATCTCGCGGACGCCGCGCAGACCCACGGGGCACGCCTCGTGGAGGAGTTCCTCGCGCTGTTTCCCGCAAGCGACGGCCAGGACACCGACATGGAGGGCGTCTCGGAGCACGCGGCGGACGAACTGCGCGCGTACGCGACCGGCGGAATCGTCCGGGTGCTCCAGGAGGCGGAGGAGGACTGGACCGGCCGGCGCGAGGAGGTGCGCCGCAGGATCGCGGCGATCGACGAGGCGGCCGGGCAGCTCGCCTCGTCCGACGACACGCAGGAACGGGAGCGGCGCGAACTGCTGGCCGAGCGCCGTGCCGCCGGGGACCTGCTGCGGGAACTGAGCCAGTCCGCCGCTCACGCCACCCTGGTGGATCTCGGACTGCTGCCGAACTACAGCCTGACGGACACCACCACCCGGCTGGAAGCCACGCTGTACTGGTCGGAGACCCCCGACGAGGAGGACGGCCCGCGCGCGGAGGGGGCCCGACCGGCCGGGGCCAAGGTGTACCGCAGCGAGACCCGGGACTACGAGCGGTCCAGCGCCCTTGCCCTGACCGAACTCGCCCCCGGCAACAGTTTCTACGTCAACGGCTACCGGCACGTGGTCCGCGCCCTCGACATCGGCGGTCCCGACCGGCGGTCCTGGTCGGTGTGGCGGCTCTGTCCCGCCTGCGGCTACGTGCGGACCGAGAACGCCGAGCGCGACACGACGCCGTGCCCGCGCTGCCGCGGCCGGGAGATCGCCGACGCGGGCTGCGTCCAGTACGTGCTGCGTCCCCGGCGCGTGCTGTCCCGTGACAGGCGCGAGGACGCCAGGGTGCGCGACGACCGTGACGAACGCGACCGCAGGCACTACGCGACCCTCACCACCGTCGACATCGACCCCGACCGCCTCGTTCCCGGATCCTGGCGGCACGACGGAGCCGTGTTCGGCGTGGACTTCACCCGCCACGCCACGATCCGGACGCTGAACCTCGGTCTCGACCGTGAGGACGGCAGCAGCACGGTGCCGCTCGCCGGGGAGGACGTCCGCCTCAACCCCTTCTACGTCTGCACCTCGTGCGGCGGCGCGACGGCCGACGGCCGACCGGTGGTGGACGTGCCCCAGCACGCGCTCACCGAGTCCGGCGCGGCGAGCGCCCCGGCCTCGGCACACCACCTGCTGTGGTGCCCGCGCCGCCGGATCCACGGCGCCGCGGCGAGCACGGCCGGAGCACAGGGCGCGGGCCGGGACGTGCCCCTGCTGCTGGCCCACGAACTGACCACCGAGGCCGTCCGTATCCTGCTGCCCGCCTCGGTGGCCCGCTTCAAGGAGCGCCTCGCGTCGTTCACCGCCGCCCTTTTCGTGGGGATCGCCGCCCGCTACGGCGGCGATCCCGACCACATCGACATCGCCGAGGCGACCATGCCCGACGACGCGGGCGACCCGGAGGCCGACTGGCCCCGGCGCTTCCTGGTCGTCTACGACCGGTTGCCAGGCGGCACCGGCTACCTGCACCGGCTGGCCTCCGCGGAGGGCTTCCGGGAGGTACTGCTCAGGGCACGCCACGTCATCGAGCACTGCCCGTGCCAGGAGAAGGGCATGGACGGCTGCCACCAGTGCCTGCTGCGGCGGGTGCCGGCCGCCGACTACGACAAGGTCAGCCGCAACGAGGTCCGGCAGATGCTGGACGAACTCCTTGGTGCCGAAGGAGAACGCTGGCGCACCTCGCGGATCACGACCACCCAGGACATCCCCATTCAGCGGCAGGCCGAGAGCGACCTGGAGGTCCTGTTCGTCGAGACGTTGCGCGACTGGGCCAAGCTGCCGGAATCCAGGGCCGCGGCGGACGCCTACACCACCTCAGCCGGCACCTACGCCCTGGACCTCCGGCTCACGGCACCGGACGGCTCCACCGTCAGCTGGCGCGTCTCCCAGCAGCGCGCGCTGGACGGCACCCGGCCCGACATACTCCTGGAGCGGCTGGACTCCCCGAGTCCGCGCGTCGCCCTGTACCTCGACGGCTACGCGTACCACGCCACCGGCGAACACAACCGGCTCGCGGACGACGCTGTGAAGCGCACCCGGCTCCGGGCCGACGGGCTGCGGGTGTTCCAGCTGACCTACCACGACGTGATGGCGTGGCGCCGCCGGATCAACGACACCGGGTACGCGGGAACCGACGCGGACACCTCCGTGTGGACGCCCTACGGCACCACTGGCCGGCAACGCGCCCGCGACTACTACGACCGGGTGGGCCACGGGCTGCCCGGCGAACTCGCCGAGACCATGTGGGTCAACCCGGCCCGGATGCTCCTGGCCTACCTGCGCTCGCCCGACCCCGAACGCTGGCGACGGCGGGCGGAAGCGGTGGCCGCTGGCATGAGCGGGGCCATCGGGATCCGTGTCGCCGCCCTCACCGGCGCCGAGGCCGCAGCGGGCATCCGGGAGGCGCTGCGCGCAGGCGTGCCCGCCAAGGCCGCCGGGCCGGTGCGGATGCTGTACGGCTCCGACGCTTCGGGCTGCCGCCTGGTGCTGGCCGCCGACGGCAGGCGGACCCCTCCCGTGTGGACGGGACTGGCCGTCCTCGACGACGACGTCGCGGCGCTGGAGGAAGGGCCGGCTCACAAGCGGCGCTGGCGCGCCTGGCTGTGGTGGGGCAATGTGCTGCAGTTCCTCGAACACGGCGGTGGTGACAGCGCGCAGCTGACGTCGGGCATGCTCGACGGCTTCGACCCCGAGGTCCTCACCGTGACCGGCGGAGAGGGCTGGTTGTCCTCCGCGCGTGTCCCGGTGCCCCGGCCCGCGGAGGAGCCCTCCGCCGTACCGGCCGTACCGGCCGTCCCCGCCGACGAGACCGCCGCGCGGGAGCCGGAGGCGGCGGAGCAGCCCGGCGGCACGGACCGCGGCCGGGACCCCGGCTGGGACCGGGTCATCGAGCTGCTGGATCCGGAGGAGCCGGGGCTCGCCGCCCTCGCGCACGCGCTGGCCGGGGCGGTGGTGCCGGTCCCCCGGGACGGCTACGAACTGGACGGCCACGGCTGGCAGGCCGAACTCGCCTGGCCGGACACCCTGATCGGCGTGGTCCGGGCCCCCCGCCCGGGCGGTGACGAGCCGGACTACGAGGCCGAGGACCAGGCACGCGCGTTCACGGCGGCCGGCTGGACGGTCCGCACGGCGGCCGACTGGGACAGCGCGGAGCTGATCGCCCGGCTCGACGGCCGGGACCCGAACAAGGACACCACCAGCGACGGGGAGCCGAAGCGATGACCACCTCCGGCGTCACACTGCGCCTGCTCGACCGGGCCGACAAGGAGATCCTCAAGCTGCCCCGCACGGTCAAGGGCGCGTTCTTCGACTTCCAGCACAAGTTCAGGACGAACCCGAACACCACCGGCCTCAAACTCCAGCGGCTCAAGGGCGATCACCGGCTCTGGTCGGCACGCGTCAACGACGAGTACCGGGCCCTGCTGCTGCGCCTCGCCGACGACGACTGGCTGATCGTCTCCGTCAAGCACCGCAAGGACGTCTACAACCGGCTCTCGTACGGGGTCAACCAGGTCACCGGCGGCATCGAGTACGTCGATCTGGAGGTGGTGGAGGACAGCGTCCTGGGCAGGCTGCCCGGCGGGACAGCCCCGGCCCCGGCCACGCCCGAGCCGCTCCCGTCGGCCGCCCCTGAACCGCTCCCCCCGGTGTCGCGGCCCGAGCCGCTGTTCACGGCCTGGTCCGACCGTCAGTTGTCCGGACTCGGCGTCGCGGAACCCCTGCTGCCCGTCATCCGCACGCTCACCACCGAGGACCAGTTGCTCGGGCTCGTCGAGTACGCGCCGCAGCTGACCGGCGAGGTGCTGATCGCGCTGTTCGACGGCGCGTCGTACGACGACGTGCTCGACCAGGTGACCAGGCCGGTGGCCGCCACGGAGCCGGTCGACCCGGACGACTTCGCGGCTGCCGCCCGGCGACCGGCGACGGTCGTCACCACCACGGACGAGGACCTCCGCGGGGCCCTGGAGAGCGGTGACTTCGGCCGTTGGAAGAGCTTCCTGCACCCCACTCAGGCCAGACTCGTCGAGCGCCGCTACAACGGACCGGCACGAGTCGGGGGCGGCCCCGGCACGGGCAAGACGGTCGTCGCCCTGCACCGGGTACGCCACCTCGTCCGGCAGCTCCCCCCTGGGCACGACAAGCCGGTCCTGCTCACCACCTACAACAAGAACCTCGCGGCCGACCTGCGCTCCAGACTGCTGGAGCTGGGCGGTGAGGAACTGCTCGGCCGGGTCGACGTGAGCCACGTCGACCAGTTGGCGCTGCGTGTCGTCCGCGAGGCCGAGCCCGGCAACGGCAAGCAGGCCATCGACGACGGACAGGCCGTACGCGAGTGGCGCGCACTCCTCGACGAGCTGGGCGAGGAAACCTGGGACCCGGAGTTCCTGCACGAGGAGTGGACCCAGGTCATCCTCGGCCAGGCGGTCGGCAGCCGCACCGACTACTTCCGTGCCCGGCGGGCCGGGCGCGGCAAGAGCATCGGCCGCGGCGAGCGGGCCGACATCTGGCAGCTCGCCGAACGCTTCACCCAGCGGATCGACCGGCTCGGCCGGCAGACCTGGGACCAGGTCGCGGAGCGCGCGGCACGCCTGGAGATGGGCCGTGAACAGCGCATCCGGACCATCGCGCGGCAGCGGGAGGAAGCGGGAGGCCTCGACAACATCCATCCGCAGGACGGCTCCGGCGGCCGGCTGCGCTACCGCTACCGCCACATCGTGGTGGACGAGGCCCAGGACCTGCGCCCCGCCCACTGGAAGATGCTGCGCGCCATGGCCCCCCGTACATCGGACGATCTGTTCTTGGTGGGCGACACCCACCAGCGCATCTACAAGAACCAGGTGACGCTCGGCAGTCTGGGCGTCAACATCCGCGGCCGGTCCGCGAAGCTGACCCTCAGTTACCGCACCACACGGCAGATCCTGCGCTCGGCCCTCGGAGTCCTGGGCGAGACGACGTATGACGATCTCGACGGCGGCACGGAGACCCTCGCCGGATACCGGTCCGTGCTCAACGGCGGACTCCCGGCCGGGCACGCCTTCCCGGACTGGGAGGCCGAGCGGGAGGGTGTCGCCGCTCTGATCACGGAGTGGGACGCGGACCCGGACACGGCTGTCCCCCATGAGCGGATCGCCGTGTGCGTCCCGACCAATCAGATGGCGACGGAGCTGGGGTACACGCTGAAGGTGCACGGCATCGACTCGGTGGAGATCCGTTCCGACGGACCGAACGGTTCCACCGGGGTGCACATCGGCACGATGTTCCGGTTCAAGGGGCTGGAGTACCAGCGGATGATCATCGCGGGCGTGACCGACGGGCTCGTTCCGCGTGAGGACGTGAGCCGACTGCGTGACCGCGAACCCTCCCGCTACCGGCACGAGATGCAGCGTGCCAGGTCCCTGCTTTTCGTGGCCGCGACCCGGGCACGCGACAGTGTGGACGTCTTCTGGCACGGCAGGCCCAGCCCGTTCCTCGACAGCTCGTGGGTGAAGACGGAGCACGGCGGCAGGTGACACCCATTTCGGGGCAGGTCCCTGCTGATGGCCACCTGTGCCCCCGTTGCCGGGACACCGGAGCGGTTGCGTCGGCATCAGCGCGATGCCCGACCTGGGTTCGATGGCCGACGAGCGCCATGACGCTCCGCCGGAATCAGCGTCAAACGAGCGTCAAGACGCTTCCTCGATCGCCCTCGCGCATGCGAGGAAAGGCGCGCCCAACCGGCGCCCCGCTCCACGGAGCCGCAGGTCAGAAACGTGGCGCGAACCTACAACGGGCTCCACACGATGGGCTTCGAGAAACAGGTCGAGCACACCGTGACGCACCCGAACACTAGGAGGAACGCGCAGGTCAGAGGCTCTTTGCGTGGGGCTCCAGAATCGCCACGCACTCCACGTGATGCGTCATCGGAAAGATGTTGGCCTGGATGAAGTGCAGGAAAACCGCAGGTCAGGACCGTTTCTCGACCGCTTTTCAGCAGGTGCGGATGCCCAGAGCGTCAGACGAGCGTCACCGCTGACATGCGCGAACAGTCGCCGCGCGTGTGAAGCCAGGCATCCGTCGATCGCACTCTGCCAGGGGCACGACATCGACCGGTACGTCGCCACCCCCGGGTCGGGGCCTGCCGTCAGACGAAGCCTTGGCCCCGGCCTTGCGGCGGGGCCGAAAACACAGTAGCCACTCGCTGGTCATCCGCTTCCGTCCCGGTAGCTCCCTGTGCCCCTCCCCACCGACCCGACTAGCCGCAAGGCCGTGAAGTTATGGCTCGGGTGGGGTTGTCCAGGGGGCTTTGAGGTGCGG
>NZ_JBHMCY010000110.1:0-17801 GCF_042430725.1 Streptomyces cinereospinus
CGCGGCGGCGCGGGTGCCCGGCCGGGGCGGCCGGCGGGGCGCGCGGCCGGCCCGGTGAGCGCCTCGGCGATGACGCCCAGCTGCTCACGCAGCACGGCGACGTCGGCCTCCGCCCCGCGGTACTCGGCCAGACGGGTGGCGTCCGCGCGGGCCTCCTCGGACAGCGGCCGGCCGGTGATGACGGCCATCAGCGGGTCGTCGCGGTCGCTGCCGCCCTGCCCGTCGTGTTCGACGGTCACGTCACACCACCTCGTCCTCGCGCAGGCGGGCGCGCAGGGCCCGGACCGCCGTGTGCAGCCTGCTCTTGACCGTGCCCTCCGGGATCCCGAGCTCCTCGGCGATGGAGCGCACCGGCAGGTCGGCGTAGAACCGCAGGACGATGACCTGGCGCTGGGCGTCGGGCAGGGCGTCCAGGCCCCGGGCGACCGCGAGGGACAGCAGGCTGGTGTCCTCGCCGGAGGGGTGGGCGGGCTGGCGGAGCCCGGCGAGGCGTTCGCCGAGGCGCTCCTGCCGGCGTTTGGCCCGGTGCCAGTCCATGGCGAGGTTGGAGGCGACCACCGCCGCCCAGGCGGAGACGTCCCGCGGTGCCTCGCGGCCGTCGGCGGCCCGCTCCAGCAGCCGCAGGCGGACCTGCTGCACCCCGTCCGGCAGGTCCGCCTGCGGCACTCCGCCGAGCGCGAGCACCGCCCGCACCCGGCGCTCCTGAGCCGCGTCCAGGGGATCCCCGCCACCGCCGGGTGCGTCGCTCCCCTGGCCGCGGCGCGCCTTTCCGCGCAGCACGGCCACCCCTCTCCTCGCCGCGTTTCCCCTATGACGCCCGTCCGGGCCGGAACGTTCGGCCCGGAACGTTCGGCCCGGACGGCGTCACCTCGTCAGTGGCATACGTCACGGAGGCGCCGTCCCACAGGGCGGGCACAAGCCCAAAGAATTGGACACGGGGGCCCTGGTGCCCCGCATGATGGAAAAGCCCCGGCCAGGGCAGGGGCACCCGCAAACCACGCAAAGGAGTCGTCGTGAGGGTCGGAATCGTCGGAGCCACCGGTCAGGTCGGCACGGTCATGCGCAGGATCCTCACGGAGCGCGACTTCCCGGTGACGGAGCTGCGGCTGTTCGCCTCGGCCCGCTCCGCGGGCAAGGACCTGGACGGCGTGACGGTGGAGGACGCGGCGACCGCCGACTACTCCGGTCTGGACATCGTGCTGTTCTCCGCGGGCGGCGCCACCTCCAAGGCGCTGGCCGAGAAGGTCGCCGCGCAGGGGCCGGTCGTGATCGACAACTCCTCCGCCTGGCGCCGGGACCCGGACGTGCCGCTGGTGGTGTCCGAGGTGAACCCGCACGCGATCGCCGGCCGCCCCAAGGGCATCATCGCCAACCCGAACTGCACCACGATGGCCGCGATGCCGGTGCTGCGGCCGCTGCACGCGGAGGCGGGGCTCGAAGCCCTCGTCGTCGCCACCTACCAGGCGGTCTCCGGCTCCGGCCTCGCCGGGGTCGACGAGCTGTTCGAGCAGGTGAGGAAGGTCGGCGAGGACGCTCCGAAGCTGACCCACGACGGTGCCGCGGCCGAGTACCCGGCGCCGCACAAGTACGTCGCGCCGATCGCGTACAACGTGCTGCCGCTGGCCGGCTCGATCGTCGACGACGGCCTGAACGAGACCGACGAGGAGCAGAAGCTCCGCCACGAGTCCCGCAAGATCCTGGAGATCCCCGGGCTGAAGGTCTCCGGCACCTGTGTCCGCGTCCCGGTCTTCACCGGCCACTCGCTCCAGGTCAACGCCCGTTTCGCCCGCCCGATCAGCGTCGAGCGGGCCAAGGAACTGCTGGCCGGCGCCCCCGGCGTGGCCCTGACCGACGTCCCGACCCCGCTCCGGGCGGCCGGCCAGGACCCGTCGTACGTCGGCCGCATCCGCCGCGACGAGACGGTGGACAACGGCCTGGCGCTGTTCGTCTCCAACGACAACCTGCGCAAGGGCGCGGCTCTGAACGCGGTGCAGATCGCGGAGCTGGTGGCGGCGGAGCTGAAGGCGTAGCACGTCCGGTACGACCGGGGGCCGGGCTGCGGTCCCCCGTCCGTCCCGGGGGCAGGCCAGGCCGCGCTGAGCGGTACCCCCGAGGACGTGCAGGCCTTCCTCGGGACCGGCCGGTACGAGGCGCGGGAGCAGGACAACCGCGTCCAGGTCGCGCCGATCATCAGCGCCGGCGGGGCCGACGTCCGGGCGGCGGGCCGGCTCGCGCTGAGGGCGACGCAGGAGGACGTCCAGGAGTTCCTGGCCGTCGGCCGGTGCATCGCGCGCTCCCGCGACCCGGAACGGGCCACCGTCGCGCGGTCGGCGGCCCAGGCCAAGGAGGCCGGCCGCCAGGCCGCCAAGGAGACCAGCGCCGCGAAGGAGGCGCCGGCCCAAGGCGGTCAAGGCCTCCGCGCAACGAGGCGTTCGGCATCCTCTTGGGGCAGTCCCGGACCCTGTTGGAGTTCTCCGACCCCGGCCTGCGCCCGCTCGTGCCGGCCGCCGAGGCCGACCGGAGGACCGCGGCGGTGCTGGCGCCCTACATGTCGCGCGGACGGTAGCCGCCACGACGGACGCGGCCCGCCGTCACACCACCGCCCCGTCACCGGCGCAGCGGCGGAGGGCGCGGTGGGCGCCGGTGAAGGGCAGGGCGTCCCCCGCGGGCCCGCGCAGTCCTCCGCATGGATGAAGACGGGCCCCTGTTCGTCGTACGCCCCCGGATCGACGCCTGTCTCCGCGGCCCAGCGGCGCAGCGGGGCGTAGGAGACGAGGGCGATCCGCTCACCGGCCTCGCTGCGGCGCAGGCAGCAGCGCAGCGGCGCCCCGCCTTCCTCGTCCGTTACGGCGGTCATCACACGTCCCGCGTCGTCGGCATCACGCAGCTCCATCCGGACCGGCGGTTCGACGGCTCGTGCGAGGCAGGTCGTCATGGGCCCGGGTTCGCGTCTGACCGCCCCGTCCACCGGCGGCAAACGGACATCGCGCTCGTGCTGGTCCCGTGGAAGGATGACGCCGACTGACACATGACGAGGAGATGACCGCGTGCCTGGCACAAACCTGACTCGCGAAGAGGCGCAGCAGCGGGCGAAGCTGCTCACCGTTGACTCGTACGAGGTCGAGCTCGACCTCTCCGGCGCGCAGGAGGGCGGCACCTACCGGTCCGTGACCACGGTGCGCTTCGACGCCGCGGAGGGCGGCGCCGAGTCGTTCGTCGACCTGGTGGCGCCGGCCGTCCACGAGGTGACCCTCAACGGGGACGCCCTCGACCCCGCCGAGGTCTTCCAGGACTCCCGGATCGCCCTGCCGGGCCTGCTCCAGGGCCGCAACGTCCTCCGCGTCGTCGCCGACTGCGCGTACACCAACACCGGCGAGGGTTTGCACCGGTTCGTCGACCCGGTCGACGACCAGGCGTACCTCTACACCCAGTTCGAGGTGCCGGACGCCCGGCGCGTGTTCGCCTCCTTCGAGCAGCCGGACCTGAAGGCGACCTTCCAGTTCACCGTGCGGGCGCCCGAGGGCTGGACCGTCATCTCCAACTCGCCCACGCCCGAACC
Organism: Streptomyces cinereospinus; assembly: GCF_042430725.1. Taxonomy (NCBI): domain Bacteria; kingdom Bacillati; phylum Actinomycetota; class Actinomycetes; order Kitasatosporales; family Streptomycetaceae; genus Streptomyces; species Streptomyces cinereospinus. The sequence continues at coordinate 3,560 of NZ_JBHMCY010000110.1, forward strand.
CACCGACAGTGTCTGGGTCTTCGCGCCGACGCCGCGCATCTCGACGTACATCACGGCGCTGATCGCCGGCCCGTACCACAGCGTGCACAGCGTCTACGAGAAGGACGGCCAGTCCGTCCCGCTCGGCATCTACTGCCGTCCGTCCCTCGCCGAGTACCTCGACTCGGACGCGATCTTCGAGGTGACCCGGCAGGGCTTCGCGTGGTTCCAGGAGAAGTTCGACTACGCGTACCCGTTCGAGAAGTACGACCAGCTGTTCGTGCCCGAGTTCAACGCGGGCGCCATGGAGAACGCGGGCGCGGTGACCATCCGCGACCAGTACGTCTTCCGCTCCAAGGTGACGGACGCGGCGTACGAGGTGCGCGCCGAGACCATCCTGCACGAACTGGCCCACATGTGGTTCGGCGACCTGGTCACCATGGAGTGGTGGAACGACCTGTGGCTGAACGAGTCGTTCGCCACGTACACCTCCATCGCCTGCCAGGCCGCGGCGCCCGGGTCGCGGTGGCCGCACGCGTGGACGACGTTCGCCAACTCCATGAAGACCTGGGCGTACCGGCAGGACCAGCTGCCGTCCACGCACCCGATCATGGCGGAGATCCGCGACCTGGACGACGTGCTCGTCAACTTCGACGGCATCACCTACGCCAAGGGCGCGTCCGTGCTCAAGCAGCTCGTCGCCTACGTCGGGCAGGACGAGTTCTTCCGGGGCGTGCAGGCCTACTTCAAGCGGCACGCGTACGGCAACACCCGCCTGAGCGACCTGCTGACCGCGCTGGAGGAGACCTCCGGGCGGGACCTGAAGACCTGGTCGCGCGCCTGGCTGGAGACGGCCGGCATCAACGTGCTGCGCCCCGAGATCGAGACGGACGGGGCCGGCGTCATCACGTCCTTCGCGATCCGGCAGGAGGCGCCGGCGCTGCCCGCGGGCGCGAAGGGCGAGCCCACGCTGCGCCCGCACCGGATCGCGGTCGGGCTGTACGAGATGGACCACGACGCCGGCAAGCTGGTGCGCGAGGAGCGCGTCGAACTGGACGTCGACGGCGCGCTGACGGCCGTACCGCAGCTGGTGGGGCGGCCGCGCCCGGACGTGGTCCTGCTCAACGACGACGACCTGTCGTACGCCAAGGTCCGCCTGGACGAGCGGTCGCTGGCCTTCGTCACCGACCACCTCGGCGACTTCGAGGCGTCGCTGCCGCGGGCGCTGTGCTGGGCCTCGGCGTGGGACATGACGCGCGACGCGGAACTCGCCACCCGCGACTACCTGTCCCTCGTCCTGTCCGGCATCGGCAAGGAGTCGGACATCGGCGTGGTGCAGTCGCTCCAGCGGCAGGTGAAGCTGGCCATCGACCTGTACGCCGCCCCGCCCGCCCGGGAGACGCTGCTGGCCCGCTGGACGGACGCCACGCTGGCGCACCTGCGCGCCGCCGAGCCGGGCGGCGACCACCAGCTGGCCTGGGCGCGCGCCTTCGCGGCCACCGCCCGCACGCCGGAGCAGCTGGACCTGCTGGAGGCGCTGCTGGACGGCTCCCAGACGGTCCAGGGCCTGGTCGTGGACACCGAGCTGCGCTGGGCGTTCGTCCAGCGGCTGGCCGCGGTGGGCCGCTTCGACGAGGCGGAGATCGCGGCCGAGTACGAGCGCGACCGGACGGCGGCCGGTGAGCGCCACGCCGCCACCGCCCGCGCCGCCCGCCCGACGCCGGAGGCCAAGGCGGAGGCCTGGGCCTCGGTCGTCGAGTCGGACAAGCTGCCGAACGCCGTGCAGGAGGCGGTCATCTCCGGCTTCGTCCAGACGGACCAGCGGGAGCTGCTCGCGCCCTACACCGACCAGTACTTCGCGGCGCTGAAGTCGGTCTGGGACTCCCGCTCCCACGAGATGGCCCAGCAGATCGCGGTGGGCCTGTACCCGGCGGTCCAGGTCGTCGAGGAGACCCTGGCGAAGACGGACGCCTGGCTGTCGGCCGCGGAACCGAGCGCGGCGCTGCGGCGGCTGGTCTCGGAGTCGCGCGCCGGCGTCGAGCGCGCGCTGCGGGCCCAGGCCGCGGACGCGGCCGCAGGGGCCCGGGGGTAGGCCCGCCTCGTCCCCGTGCGAAGGGGCGCCTCACGAGTTCGGCTCGGGGGCGCCCCTTCGCCTGCACGCGCTGGTACGTGTGCCTGCGGGCCTGCGTGTGTGCCGTGTTCGTAGTGTGCCTGCGTGCCTGCGTGCCTGCGTGCCTGCGTGCCTGCGTGCCTGCGTGCCTGCGTGCGTGCCGTGTTCGTACGTGTGCCTGCGTGCCTGCGCGCGTGGGAGCGTGCGCTAGCGTGCCGGTCATGGCGGACTGGGGGACACGGCCGGCGTCGGCGGCGGACGTCGAGGCGGTGGCCGCGTTGCGGGCCGTGGTGCTGCGGGCCGATCTGGAGCGGCTCGGCCGGTACGACGAGCGGCGGGTGCGGCAGCGGCTGCGGGACGGGTTCGTGCCCGAGCACAGCCGGGTGATCGAGGTGGGCGGGGCCTTCGCGGGCTGTGTGTCGCTGCGGCCTGCCGAGGACGCCCACTGGCTGGAGCACTTCTACCTGACCCCGCCGGTGCAGGGCGGCGGCGTCGGCGGGGCCGTGCTGCGCGACCTGCTGGACCGGTGCGACCGCGACGGCCTCGTGGTCCGGCTGAACGTCCTCCGGGGCAGCCGCGCGCGGCGGCTGTACGCACGGCACGGCTTCGTCGTGGAGTCGGAGGACGCGGTGGACGTGTTCATGGTGCGGCCGCGGTCGGTGCCTGGCCGGCGGGTGCCGGGGTAGTCGTGGCGGGACCGTGGCGGCTCGGCCGCTCGGCGGCTCGGGCGCTCGGCGGCTCGGGCGCTCGGCGGCTCGGCCGCTCGGCGGCTCGGCCGCTCGGTTGCTTGACTGCTCGGTTGCCTGACTGCTCGGTTGCTCGGCCGCGGCGGGTGCCCGCTGAAGGGCGTGTTCATCCGAGGTGGGACGACAGGGCTGCCTCGATCGCCTCGGGGGTGGCGGAGTCGGAGGCCCAGGCGATGTAGGCGTCGGGGCGGACCAGGAGGGTGGTGCGGCGGGGCGTCGCCCAGTGGGCCACCGTCAGGCGGTCTGCGTGGGGGCCGGCCGGGGGCTCGCAGGGCTCCGGGGTGACCAGGAGGTGGCGGCCGGTGCGGAGGGCCTCGTAGAGGCGGCCGGTACCGAGGGCGGCGTCGGGAACGCGGGTGCCGGTGAGGGGGTGGGAGCCCCGGGGGGCCGGGTAGCGGTAGCCGATGCCGGTGACCTGGGCGATGACCTTGCGGCGGGCGGGGCCGACCCCGTCGATGAGAGCGGAGACCAGGGCGCGGGTGGCGCGCAGCACAGGGCTGTGCGCCCGGGCCAGGCGGACCAGGCCGCCACTGCTGCGCAGCACCGCCTCGCCGACCGGGTGGCGCTCGGTCTGGTACGTGTCCAGCAGGCCCTCCGGCGCCCAGCCCCGGACGGCGGCGGCGAGCTTCCAGCCGAGGTTGGCCGCGTCCTGGAGCCCGGTGTTCATCCCCTGACCGCCGGCCGGGGAGTGGATGTGCGCGGCGTCGCCGGCGAGGAAGACCCGGCCGACCCGGTACTGCGGCGCCTGGCGCTCGTCGCTGTGGAAGCGGGACAGCCAGCGCGCGTCGTGCATCCCGTAGTCGGTGCCCAGGGCGCGGCGGGTGACCTCCTTGACCTCGTCCAGGTCGAGCGGGACGTCGTCGGCGACCTCGTGGCGGCGGTTCCAGCCCATGACGCGGTACCAGCCGTCACCGAAGCTCGCGATCATCGCGAAGGCGTCGCCCGCGCCGTTGACGGTGAGCACGGTCTCGGGCGTCTCGGCGAGCCGGACGTCCGCCAGGAACAGCGACTTGATGACGGAGGCGCCGGGGAAGGGCAGGCCGATCGCCTGCCGCACGGCGCTGCGGTGGCCGTCCGCGCCGACGACGTACGCCGCGCGGTGGGTGACGACCGCGCCGTCGGCGCGCCGCACCTCGACGTCGACGCCGGTGCCGTCCTGGCGCAGGGCGACGACCTCGCTCTCGTACGCGAACTCGACGCCGAGCTCACGCGCCCGCCGCTCCAGCAGGCGCTCGACCTCGTACTGCGGGGTGATCAGCAGGAACGGGAAGCGGGACGGGAGCGTGCTCAGGTCCAGTGAGAGGCGGCGGAAGAGGCGCAGCCCGGTGAGGGTGCCGCCGGTGGCGACGAGCGGGTCGGCGAGGCCGCGGGCGTCGAGCTGTTCCAGGGTGCGGGCGTGGACGCCGAAGGCCCGGGAGAGGTTGCTGACGCCGCGGGGGCGCTTCTCGACGAGGGTGACGGGCACGCCGGCGTGGGCGAGGTCGCCGGCCAGGAGCAGGCCGGTGGGGCCGGAGCCGACGACGATGACGGAGGAGAGGGTGGTCGCCTCGGGGGCGGTCGTCTCCGGGGCGGGGCTGCCGTTCATGTGCGCCTCCTGGGGTGGCTGTGCCAACGAGGGGTGGCATCCTGCACTGGTCAACATGCGTTGGTCAACGAGTGTTGGTCAACGACTGTTGACAGAGTAGGCCCGGCAGCGGCGCGGCGTCAACACTTGTTGGCCTACAGGAGTTTGCCTACAGGAGTCGGCCTACGCGGGTTGGCCTACACCGGGTGGCCCAACACGACTCGTCCTGCACAGGTGGGCCTGCGCGAGTTGACCCGCACAGGCGGGTCTACATGCGTTGACCCACACCCGTTGGCCTACACTCGTCGGCATGCCTGACCCCGCATCCACCCCCGCACCCGCCCCCGCGGCCCCCGCCTCACCCCGTCGCTCCGACGCCACCCGCACCGCCATCCTCGAAGCGGCGCGCGAACGCTTCGCCACCGACGGGTACGAGCGCGCCACGATCCGGTCCATCGCGAAGGACGCGCGCATCGACCCGTCGATGGTCATGCGCTACTACGGCAACAAGGAGGGCCTGTTCGCGGCCGCCGTCGCCGTCGACCTGAAGCTCCCCGCCCTCGACGCGGTCCCCCGCGCGGAGGTCGGCCGCGCCCTCGCCGCGCACTTCTTCGACATGTGGGAGGACAACGAGGTACTGACCGCCCTGCTGCGCGTCGGCGTGACCAACCAGGCCGGGGCCGAGCGGATGCAGGCGATCTGCCGGAACCAGTTGCTGCCGGTCGCCGCGCAGGTGTGCCCCGATCCGGAGCAGGTGGCGACGCGGGCCGCGCTCTGTGCGGCCCAGGTACTCGGGCTGGCGCTGACCCGATACGTCCTGCAATTCCCGCCCGCGACGGCGCTCGTCCGCGAGGAGGTCGTGGCCTGGCTGGCGCCCACCCTCCAGCGGTACCTCACCGCACCGAGCCCCTGACATCCCGCCGCAGCCCCGACGCCCCACCGCAGCCCTGACATCCCGCCGCAGCCCCGACGTCCCACCGCAGCCCCGACGTCCCGCCGAACCCCGCACCGCTATCCCGCCCGCGCCTCCGGTGGCCCGGACATGCGGAAGGCGCCGTTCTCGTCGGCGTACCACGAGAACGGCGCCCTCGGAAGATGCGCGGCGGGTCGGGAGCGGGCCCCGCGATCAGGCCTTGGCGTCGGCCTGGGTCGTGATGTTGGAGCTGGTGGTGTCCTTCTGCTTGTGGGACTTGTCCAGCACCACCACCAGGCCCGCGATCACCGCGAACAGCGCGATCGGGGCCACCACGAACAGACCCAGCGTCTCGATGACGCTCAGGCCCGTGCCGGGGTCGTCGCCGTCGTCGCGGGTCAGCGCGAGCGCGGGGGACGACATGAGCAGCATCATCAGCGTCGTACCGGCGGCCAGGGCGCCGACGCGCAGGGCGTTCTTCTTGTCCACGGTGCCCAAAGTATCGAACGCCGGGCGGGGCCGCGCGCCCGGGGTGCCGTAAGGGGCAGGACCCCGGCGCGGGCCCCACCCGATCGGGGGGCCGCCGTTCACCCGGAAGGCGGCCTTGCACCGGAGGACCACGCTTCACCGAGGACCACGCTTCACCGAGGACCGCGATTCACCGAGGACCACGCTTCACCGAGGACCGCGATTCACCGGAGGAGCGTGCTTCACGGGGAAGCCGCCCGCCACCGGGAAGCCGCCCCTCACCCGCCACCCTCCTCCCCACCCCCGGCCACCTCGCCCCGCAGCACCTCCATCAGCTCCCGCAGCCGCGGCGAGGACGCCAGCCCCTCCAGCGTCACCGCCCGCCCCGCCGCGTCCGCGATCGGCAACCGCCAGTTGGGATACTCGTCCCACGTCCCCGGCAGGTTCTGCGGCCGCCGGTCCCCCACCCCGTCCGGCAGCCACACGCCGATCATCCGCGCCGGCGTGCGCAGCAGGAAGCGGTGGACCGCCTGGACCTCGGCCTCCTCCCCGGCGCCGTGCCCGCCGCCCGCCCCGCGCAGCAGACCGAGCCGGGCGAGGAGCGCCAGCCATTCGCCCGTGTCGGCGGCCGCCTCCCCCCGTTCGACGTCCAGGGGGCGCAGGAGAAGGCCCAGGCGGTCCCGGAGCTCGACGTGCTCACCGGTCAGCCGGGCCGCGGTGGGCGGCAGGTCGTGGGTGGTGGCGGTGGCCAGGCAGTCGGCGCGCCAGCGGTCGGGCGGCAGGGGGCTGCCGTCCCCGGCCCAGTCGCGCTCGAACCACAGCACCGACGTGCCGAACACACCGCGCTCGCGCAGCGCCTCCCGCACCCCCGGCTCCACGGTCCCCAGGTCCTCGCCGATCACCATCGCCCCGGCCCGGGAGGCCTCCAGCACCAGGACGGCGAGCATGGCCTCGGCGTCGTACCGGACGTACGTGCCCTCCGTCGGCGGCAGCCCCACGGGCACCCACCACAGGCGGAACAGGCCCATCACATGGTCGATGCGGAGCGCGCCCGCGTAGCGGAACAGGCCGCGCAGCAGGCCCCGGAACGGCGCGTAGCCCGACTCGGCGAGCCGGTCCGGGCGCCACGGCGGCAGCCCCCAGTCCTGCCCGCGGGCGTTGAAGGCGTCCGGCGGGGCCCCGACGGACATCCGGGCCGCGAAGTACCTCTGCTGCGCCCAGGCGTCGGCACCCCGGGGATGCACGCCGACGGCCAGGTCGTGCACGATCCCGACCGGCATCCCCGCCTCCCGCGCGGTGCGCTGCGCGCCGGTGAGCTGGGTGTCGGTGAGCCAGGCGAGCCGGGAGTGGAAGTCGACGCGGTCGATCAGCTCCCGCCGGGCCCGGGCGGTCTCGGCCGACCGCGGGTCGCGCAGGCCGTCCGGCCAGGTGTGCCAGTCGGGGCCGTGCACCTCGGCCAGCGCGCACCAGGTGGCGTGGTCCTCCAGGGCCTCGCCCTGTTCGGCGAGGTAGTCGCAGTAGGCGGCGCGCCGGCCGGGTCCCAGCGGGACCCGCGCCACGGCCCGGAGCGCTTCCCGCTTCAGTTCCCACACCGCGTCACGGTCGATCAGCGCGCCCTTCTCCAGCACCGACTCGCGCAGCCGGCCGGCCCGTTCGGCGAGCTCCGGCAGCCGCTCGCGGTCGTCGGCGGCACAGGCGTGGGCGTACTCGGGGACGGCCTCGACGCGCAGATGCACCGGGTCGGGGAAGCGGCGGGAGGAGGGCCGGTACGGGGAGGGATCGGTGGGCGCCCCGGGCACGGCCGCGTGCAACGGGTTGACCTGGATGAACCCGGCCCCGAGCGAGCGGCCGGCCCAGGCGGCGAGCTCGTCGAGGTCGCCGAGGTCGCCCATGCCCCAGGAACGCCCGGACAGCAGGGAGTAGAGCTGGACCAGGAGGCCGTACGAGCGTCCCGCGGGCGTGGGCAGCCGGGGCGGGGCGGCGATCACGTGGACGTCGGCGGTCCGGCCGTCGGGTGCGGTGGCGGTGAGTCGGTGAACGCCGGGCGGCAGGTGCTCGGCCGCGTCGCGCAGCTCGCCCCGTTCGGTCTCGATCCGCAGCCGGGTGCCCTCGGGCAGCCCGGCGAGGGCGTCCGGCGCGGCGCCGCCCCAGGACACGACGGTCGGCGGCAGCAGCCGCGTCCGCAGCAGCTCGCGGCGGGCGGCGAGCGCGGCGCGGGTGGCCCCGGGCGTGCTCGCGTCGACGCCGAGCGCGGCCAGGGTCCGCACGAGCGCGGCCGCGGAGGCGCTGACCGTGCGGTCCGGGGAGGGGCTGTAGGAAGGGGCGACACCGTACGACTCGGCGAGCCGGCACAGGTCTTCACCGGGAGCTTCGTCCGGGCGGGACGTGGTCATCTACGGCCTCGTGGGGTCGGCGTCCGGGGCACGGCCGGCTACGGCCTCGTGAAGTGGGCGTCCGGGGCGGCGAGCGGCGGCTCGCTGGTGAGGGGTTCGGCGTCGGGCAGCGGGGGTTCGCTGGTCAGCGGGGCCTCGGTGCAGGCGCCCTCCGCGCTGAGGACGCACACGTGCGCGAGGTCCGGGTCGGCGGGGACGGCGCCGGCGGACGGCTCCTGCCGCCGCGGGAACGGCGTGCGTTTGGAGCGGGCCGGGCTCCCGGGCGGGGCGGGGCGTTTGGAGCGGGCACCGCGCTCGGTGCGGGGCGTGTCGCCGGCGAGGGCGGACAGCAGAAGGTGTGCCGATGCGGCCATAGGGGGCCTCCTTGTCGCGTCGGGCGCCGCGGCGGGGTGTCGCGGCGAGTGAGTCGTCGAGCCGTCGGGTCGGTTGTCGGGCCAGTGGTCGAGTCGGTTGTCGGGCCGGTGGCCGGGTGAGTCGTCGGGTGGGTCATCGCAGCCCTACCCAGTGAGCGCGAGGCCAGACGCCCGCACGGCGAAGAACGTCCTTCTCATCACATTCCGCACACACATGCTCTCGCCGAGTGCCGACAAAACAGTGCGTAACAGGCATCGGCGTTGACACTCCCCCCGGCGAATGGTGGGCTCGATCTCTCCCTGACGCGGACATGGGAAACGGCGGACGACCACGAGGAGGGGCCGGTGCGGCTGCGGCACGGACGGGGGACGGTCGCGCTGGCGCTGGCCGTGGTGGCCGGAACCGGCACGATCGGAATCACCGGGCTCACTGGGCTCACCGGACCCACCGGCACCGCGGGAAACCCGGCCCCCGCCCCCCTCACCCGGACACTCCCCCGGACGGCTCCTCCCGCACAGGCCACCCCCCTCACCTCACCACCCCCGTCCCCCGCCCGCACGACCCCCCGGTCCCCCGCCACCAGAACCGCGCCCCCCGCGGTCTGGCCCCGCCCGCACGCCCTGCGCCCGACCGGCGCCCCCGCCACCGTCACCGCCGAGGTCGCCCTGCGCACCGGCCCGGCGGCCGACCCGTACGCCGTGCAGGCCCTGCGCACCCTGCTCCGGCAGGCCGGTGCCCGCCGGATCACCGGGAGCGCCGGCCCCGTCCCGCCGGGCGCCCTCGTGGTGCGCGCCGGCACCGGACCCGCCGACGGCGACCTCCCCTCGGGCGGCTACCGGCTCACCGTCGACGGCGGCACCGTCACCCTCTCCGGCGCCGGCCCGGACGGTCTCTTCCACGCCGTGCAGACCCTGCGCCAACTGGTGCGCCCGGACGGCACCATCGCGGGCGCCGTCGTGCGCGACTGGCCCGGCACCGCCGTCCGCGGCACCACCGAGGGCTTCTACGGGGCGCCGTGGACCCGCGAACAGCGGCTCGCGCTGCTGGACTTCATGGGCCGCACCAAGCAGAACCACTACCTGTACGCCCCCGGCGCCGACCGCTACCGGCAGGCGCGCTGGCGGGAGCCGTACCCGGCCGGGCAGCGGGCGCACTTCCGGGAGCTGGCGGAGCGGGCGCGGCGCAACCACGTCACGCTCGGCTGGGCGGTCGCCCCGGGACAGGCCATGTGCCTCTCCTCGGACGCGGACGTGCGGGCGCTGATCCGCAAGACGGAGGCGATGCGGGCGCTCGGGTTCGGGGCGTTCCAGCTCCAGTTCCAGGACGTCAGCTACAGCGAGTGGCACTGCGAGGCGGACGCGGAGCGGTTCGGTTCGGGTCCCCGGGCGGCGGCACGGGCGCACGCGCGCGTGGCGAACGCGGTGGCGCGGTACCTGGCGGACCGGCACCCCGGCGGCCCGGCGCTCACCCTGATGCCGACCGAGTACTACCAGGACGGCGCCACCGCGTACCGGCGGGAGCTCGCGGGCGCGCTGGACGCGGGGGTCCAGGTGGCGTGGACGGGCGTGGGCGTGGTGCCGCGGACCATCACCGGGCGCGAACTGGCCACCGCGCGCGAGGTGTTCCGTCACCCGCTGGTCACGATGGACAACTACCCGGTCAACGACTACGCCCAGGACCGGGTCTTCCTCGGGCCCTACACCGGCCGCGAACCCGCGGTCGCCGCCGGTTCGGCGGCCCTGCTCGCCAACGCGATGGCCCAGGCCGAGGCCTCCCGCATCCCCCTGTTCACCGCCGCCGACTTCGCCTGGAACCCGCGCTTCTACCGCCCCCAGGAGTCCTGGCGGGCCGCCCTGGACGACCTCGCGGCGGGCGACGGGCGCCGCGCGGAGGCGCTGGCGGCGCTGGCCGGCAACGACGCGTCCTCGGTGCTGGGCGGACCGGAGTCGGCGTATCTGCGGCCCCTGCTGGAGACGTTCTGGCGGACGCGGGGCAGCGCCGGGGAGCGCTCGGCGGGACTGCGTGCCGCGTTCACCGTGATGCGCGAGACCCCGGCCCGCCTCTCCGGCACCCCGCTCGCCCTCGAAGTGGAGCCGTGGACGCGGCAGCTGGCCCGCTACGGCGAGGCCGGCCTCGCCGCGCTCGACATGCTGCGGGCCCAGCACACCGGCGACCCGGCGGCGGCCTGGACGGCGTACCGCACGCTGGGCGCGCTGCGCGAGCGGCTGGGCGCGGCGCGGGTGACGGTCGGCGACGGCGTGCTGGACCCGTTCCTGACCCGGGCGCTGCGCGCGTACGAGACGTGGGCGGGCCTGGGCGCCGGGCCGGGCGCGGACCGGGGCGGCGCGGGCGACGGCCGTACCGTGCGCTTCCCGCGCCCCCGCGCCCTCGCCACGGTGACCGTGCTGGCCGAACCCGGCACGCGCGGCACCGTCGAGGCCGACGTGCCCGGCGAGGGCTGGCGGCGCCTCGGCGCGCTCGACGCCTCGGGCGCCACCGAGCTGCCCGCCCGCCTGCGCGCCGCCGCCGTCCGCGTCACCGGCCCGTCACCGGCCCGGGTACGGCATCTGGTGCCGTGGTTCGCCGACGCGCCCGCCGCCGCGCTGGAGGTGCCCGGCACGGTGGACGCGGAGATCGGCGGGACCGGGCGGCTGACGGCCCGGCTGAGCGCGCTGCGCCCGGCCGACGTGCGCGGCCGTCTCACCGTGCGGGCACCGCGGGGCGTCGAGGTGCGGGTCACCGGCGGCGTCCTGACGCTCCCGCGCGGCTCGTCGGTGCGGGTGCCGGTGGCGGTGACCGTGCCGGAGGGGACGCCCGCGCGGTCGTACGCCGTCCGGCTCGCGTTCGGGGCGGTGTCCCGCACCCTCACCGTGCGCGCCGTCCCGCCGACCGCCGGGCCCGACCTGGCGCGCACCGGCACCGCCCGGTCCTCCGCCGACGAGACACCCGACTTCCCGGCGGCCGCGGCGAACGACGGCGACCCGCGCACCCGCTGGTCGTCGCCGGTGCGGGACGGCGCCTGGTGGCAGGTGCGGCTGGCCCGGCCGGTCCGGCTCGGGCGGGTGGTGCTGCGCTGGCAGGACGCGTACGCGTCGGCGTACCGCGTGCAGGTCTCGGCGGACGGCCGCCGCTGGCGCACCGCCGCGGTGGTGCGGGACGGGCGCGGGGGCCGCGAGGAGCTGCGGACGGACGAGCGGGACGTGGCGTACGTGCGCGTGCAGGGCGAGCGGCGGGCGACGCCGTACGGCTACTCGCTGTGGTCCGTGGAGGCGTACGCGGTGGCGGACTGAGCGCCGGGCGGCGGGCACGGAACATCGCCCCTCGGGAGGCGCGGACCTCCCGAGGGATGAGCGGGACATGCAAAAGCCCGGATCGTCAGGCGGAAATGCCGTCGATCCGGGCCATGGCGTCGTCCGCGCCGTACGGCTGCAAGTACGGCAGCCAGCGCGGATCCCGGTGGCCGGTCCCGATGATGCGCCAGGCCAGGCCGGTGGGTGGGGCGGGTTTGTGGCGCAGCCGCCAGCCGATCTCGCCGAGATGGCGGTCGGCCTTCACGTGGTTGCAGCGGCGGCAGGACGCCACCACGTTGTCCCAGACGTGCTTGCCCCCGCGGCTGCGCGGGATGACGTGGTCGACGCTGGTTGCGACGCCACCGCAGTACATGCACCGGCCCCCGTCCCGGGCGAACAGCGCCCGGCGGGTCAGAGGAACGGGCCCCCGGTAGGGAACCCGTACGAATCGCTTGAGCCGGACCACGCTGGGTGCGGGGACTGTGACGGTCGCGCTGTGCAGATGGGCGCCGGACTCCTCGAGGCTTACGGCCTTGTTCTCGAGGACGAGGACGAGCGCGCGGCGGAGCGGTACGACGCCGAGCGGCTCGTACGACGCGTTGAGGACCAGGACATGCGGCACGGATGCCTCCTTGTACGCCGGCGGCGCGTGGCTCGCGCCGGGACGATCTGACGTCAGTCTCCCCTCATGCCTGGTGAAAGCGCCACCATGTCCCGGTAACGGGCTGGGAGTGTTTTCGACCACATCCGCTCCCTCCCCAGGCTCCCGGCCAATTGCTCCCCCCTTCTCCTCGGACTGTTCGTCTCACCTGGTGTTCGTCTGATCTGTTCATCCCCCGATCACCACCGTCTCTCCCTCGAACATCGCGGCGATCCGCACACGCTGCCCCGTTAGTGTGGTTGCTCCGCCCGTCCGGTGACCGTTCGTGACCCCGGATCTGACCGCCGTACCGGGGGCGGGCCGTTGCACCTGGAGGTATCCGCCGTGTCGTCCCTGTCCGTCCTGCCGGCCGCCGGATCGTCACCGTCACCGTCCCCGTCCGGGACGGCACCCTCCGTGCCCACCTTGCAGGACGCCCAGCAGAGCGCGTCGAACGCCGCCGGCTGGGTGGAGGAGAACTGGTCGACGTGGCTCGCGATCGGGCTGCGGGTGCTGCTGATCGTGGTGATCGCGGCCGTCCTGCGGGTGGCGGTGCGGCGGGCGATCACCAAGCTGATAGACCGCATGAGCCGCACCGCGCAGGCGGTGGACGGCACGGCGATCGGCGGCCTGCTGGTGAACGTGGAGCGCCGTCGCCAGCGCTCCCAGGCGATCGGGTCGGTGCTGCGCTCGGTGGCGAGCTTCGTCATCCTCGGCACGGCCGCCCTGATGGTCCTGGCCACCTTCCAGATCAACCTGGCGCCGCTGCTCGCCTCGGCGGGCGTGGCGGGCGTGGCGATCGGTTTCGGCGCGCGCAACCTGGTCACCGACTTCCTGTCCGGCGTGTTCATGATCCTGGAGGACCAGTACGGCGTCGGCGACTCGATCGACGCGGGCGTCGCCTCCGGCGAGGTCATCGAGGTCGGCCTGCGCGTCACCAAGCTGCGCGGCGACAGCGGCGAGATCTGGTACGTCCGCAACGGCGAGGTCAAGCGCGTCGGCAACCTCTCCCAGGGCTGGGCCACGGCCGGCATCGACGTCACCGTGCGCCCCTCCGAGGACCTCGACCACGTCAAGGCCGTGCTCGGCGAGGTCGGCGAGGCGATGAGCAAGGAGGAGCCCTGGAACGAGATGCTCTGGGGCCCGGTCGAGACCCTCGGCCTGGACAGCGTCCTGCTGGACTCGATGGTCGTGCGCGTCTCCGCCAAGACGATGCCGGGCAAGGCCCTGACGATCGAACGCGAACTGCGCTGGCGGATCAAGCGCCGCTTCGACCAGGAGGGCATCCGCATCGTCGGCGGCCTGCCCATCCAGCACGAGGAGCCCCCGGCCGACCCGACGGCCGGGATGTCGGCCCCGTCGGTCTTCTCGAACACCTCGTCCCCGCAGGCGGCCGCGGCGTCGCCGCTCACGCCGCCGGCCGGCACCACGAAGTGACGGCCGACCGCCCCCGGTGACGCCCCGTCGCCGGGGGCGTCGCTCTGGACGACCCGTCCCGCCGCGCCCGGGTCCCCTGGCGGACGGCAGGAAACCCTCTTCGCGGTCGGGGTCGGTGATCCGCCGCCCGTCCGGCGGCCGTGAGGCAGGCGCCGGCCATGGCAGGAACCGGCGCCACCCCGGGCATCCCCCGCGTTCTGCGCGCCATGCACGACCGCGCCGCCCTCGGCCCGCTGCCGGCGCAGGGCCCTCTGTCCCGCGCCCGCGCCGGCAGGCTCACCGGCCTTGTCCGGGCCGGCCGCCGCGCGGCCGGGCCCGCAGGAGGCCGCCGGGCTGGACGTGGAGGAG